>NZ_JBYTDY010000007.1:0-261028 GCF_058791835.1 Paenibacillus sp. EB106-04-04-XG159
TCTCATTTAGCTGTTAAAAACAAAAGTACCCTATCGAGAGACTTTTTTAAAGTGTCTACTCGACAGGGTACAGTTTATTCAGGGGGGCCTTCTTTGCGTTAACCAACAGGCAGGAGCCTGCATACACTGCACTAGCAGCCGCCCATATAAGGGTTGGCGCTTATGCTTTGCATTTTCATGAGGGGGTTATATGGATGCGGCCATTGAAGCGTGTAGGCTTGATTTCTGTAATGGCCGTCCTCTTCTTGTCAGTTATACTGGGCGGTTGCGGTAAGAGCTCAGGCGAGAAGGAGAAGGTTCGGTTAGGCGAGGTGGCAAGAACGATATTTTACGCGCCGCAATATGTGGCATTATCAGAGGGCTTCTTTGAAGAAGAGGGCTTAGAAGTAGAACTACAGACGACTGCGGGCGGCGATAAGACGATGACTGCACTGCTGTCAGGTGTGATTGATATTGCCTTGGTTGGATCCGAAACTTCGATTTACGTGTATCAGCAGGGCTCGGATGATCCGATTATCAACTTCGCACAATTAACCCAAACGGACGGTACATTCCTGATGCAGCGCAATAAAGACGCTGAGTTTGACTGGAATAAGCTCAAAGGCAGTGTATTTCTTGGTCAACGAAAAGGCGGAATGCCGCAGATGGCAGGCGAATTTACCCTTCGCAAGCACGGAATAGACCCTCAAAAGGATCTGGAGTTGATCCAAAACGTCGACTTTGCCAACATCGCTTCAGCCTTCTCTTCAGGAACAGGTGAATATGTGCAGCTGTTTGAACCGCAAGCCTCGATATTCGAGCGTGAAGGCAAGGGGAAAGTAGTGGCATCATTCGGTGTAGAAAGCGGGAAGCTGCCTTATACCGTATATATGACGAAGGACAGCTATTTGAAGAAGCACAAGAATACTGCGCAAAAGTTTACGAACGCCATATACAAAGCGCAGTTATGGGTAAAGGATAACGATCCTGAGAAGATCGCCAATTCAATTATGCCGTTCTTTAAGGATGCGGATCACGACATAGTAGTCAGTGCGGTAAAGCGCTATAAAGAGCAGGGATCGTATGCGGCTGATCCTATCCTCGATGATGCGGAATGGAACAATCTGCTGGATGTGCTGCGGACAGCAGGCGAGCTGAAGCAAGAGGTCGGACGGGATAAGATCGTGACGGTTGATTTTGCGAATAAGGCGATTGATGAAGTGAAATAAACCGAACGATCGATGATATGTAGTGCAGTCACATCATCAAAATGGAGGCGAACAGATGGAAGCAGTGGTTGAACTGGATCGTGTGACACATGTGTATGTATCAGGTCGAGAAGCGAAGCTTGCGATTGAAGAAATGTCCGTCTCCATCGCACCAGGCGAATTCGTTACGCTCGTTGGACCGAGCGGCTGCGGCAAAACTACACTCCTCTCCATAATTGCAGGATTATTAAAGCCGACAAAAGGAGAAGTTCGGGTCTACAACGAGCTCGTGAAGGGTCCTTCGTCTCATGTCGGTTATATGCTGCAGCAGGATTATTTATTTCCATGGCGCTCGATTATGGAGAATGCATGCATGGGGCTTGAGCTGATGGGAGAGCTGAATGCGGCATCTCGCGAGCGAGTCGAGCGATTGCTGGAGGGGATGGGTCTCGGGGGAACAGGCAAGCTGTTCCCTCATCAGTTATCAGGCGGAATGCGACAGCGTGTGGCGCTAGTTCGAACGCTTGCTACTGAGCCGGAGCTGCTGCTTCTTGATGAACCCTTCTCCGCATTGGATTATCAGACCAAGCTGCAGCTGGAAGACTTAGTTGTTGAAACATTAAGGGCAAGGGAAAAGACGGCGATTCTGGTTACGCATGATCTATCAGAAGCGATTGCGGTCAGCGACCGGGTGATCGTGCTGAATCGGAATCCTGGAAGCATTAGACGATCATTTGTCATACCTGAATCGATCCGCCATGCACAACCGTTCTATGCGCGTGAGCAGGAAGGCTTCAACGATCTATTCCATGAGCTGTGGAAAGAGCTTGAGGATTCGGATCGGCGATATGGAGGTGATTCTAGTGCGTTCTGAGCTAAAGGGACTTGTACACTCGACCTTTGTTAACTATAGGAAGAAAGAACGGAGATTTCGCTTTCGCGTAATCTCGACACAGGTCATTATTCTTATCGCGATGATTGCCCTTTGGGAGATCGCTGGGCGGTTCAAATGGATTGATGTCCTGCTGTTCAGTTACCCGAGTAAAATAGGCTATCAGATATGGAAAGACATGATGGACGGCAGTATATGGCCGCATCTAGCGATGACGGTTGGGGAGACGATCGTTGGTTTTGTGTTAGGTACTTTATTAGGAACGCTGCTAGCTGTTCTGATCTGGTGGTCCCGATTCCTCGCACGTGTGCTGGATCCTTTTATGGTTGTATTCAACAGTATGCCTAAGGTAGCATTAGGTCCACTGTTTATTGTCGGCTTCGGCCCTGGATTTATGGCAATCGTCGCTACAACCCTATCGATAACAGTCATTATTACGACTATTGTTGTCTACAATGCATTCCGGGAAGTAGATCCGAATTATATCAAAGTTGTTCAAGTGTTCGGAGGAACCAGGAGAGTCATTTTTCAAAAAGTAATACTGCCTGCATCTGTACCCGCAATCGTATCCGCTTTAAAGGTAAATGTAGGATTAGCTTGGGTAGGTGTAATTGTTGGAGAATTTCTCGTATCTAAGGTCGGGCTTGGATACTTAATTATATATGGATTCCAGGTGTTCAACTTTACGTTAGTATTCTCTTCGCTTGTCTTGATTGCAGTCGTTGCCACAATGATGTATCAGGCTGTAGATTATTTCGAGAAACGTTGGGTACGCAGATAACGGATCACGAACACGATGTAGCCTGGCGCGGATTCGCGCTGGGTTATTGGTGTGGTGTAAATTGGTGCAAAACTTTGTCATAGCTTATATCCGTAAATTGAGTATAATAAATGCTTAAGAATTCAGATAAATGATCATATTTTGTCGAAGGAAAAAGGGGCTGCGAGATGCTGTTCAGAATTGTAGGATTCCGCGTTATTAAGACAGCGATCGCCACGATTATGGCGATCGTATTAGCGGATATGTTAGGATTACATAATCATCTTGGAGCGGGGACACTGGCAATAATTGCCGTTGACGTGACGAGAAAACGCAGCTTAAGCTCTGCGAGCGCACGATTTCTTGCTTCTATCGTGAGCTTGATACTGGCTGGAATGTTATTCAAGCTGTTGGGGTTCTCCTTATGGGTGCTGGCTTTGTACATATTGGTTACTTTTCCGATTATCGCAAGATTAAACTTGAAGCAGGGCGTTGTAACTAGCGCTGTTGTCGTTTTTCATCTGTATGCATCTGGAGAAGCGTCGATCGCCATGATCTGGAATGAAGTCTTGCTGCTGGTGTGTGGTCTTGGCTCGGCAACACTGGTGAATATGGTGTACATGCCGAACGAAGATCAGCGTATGCAGGAAATTCGAAGATCAATCGATGACAATTTTTCAAGTATATTTAATCAGATTAATCATCATCTTCATGACACTGCCCACATATGGGATGGTTATGAAATAACGGAAGCGGGTCGGTTGATTGACGAGGGAATCGAGATTGCCTCCAAAGCGCTGGAGAACAGCGTGATGCCGTCGGATGAAGTAAAGGATGAAGAGAATTGGCTCATTTATTTCTATATGCGGAAGTCTCAGCTTGAATCCATTCAGAACATATTGGAATTGCTGGCACTTGTGTTTCAGACTTTGCCGTCGGCACATCTCGTGGCGAATGTGTTTGAGCAGTTAAGCGAGGATGTTAAGGTTCAAAGATACACAGGCAAGACGGAACGAATGCTGATTGATCTAGAACCGCAGTTCAAAGAGATGGATCTGCCGAAGACGCGTGAAGAATTTGAAGTCCGGGCCACGATCTTGCAGGTGATTCGTGAATTGGAGCGGTTCTTGAAGATAGCGAAGCAGAATAAGAAGCAAACGATGCCGAATGATTTGTAGCATAAGTCAACGTATAAGTGGACAGAAGAAGATAGCCGCTCTTATATATTCGTATATGGGGGCGGCTTCTCTTGTCAAATATCTCATTTTTACATAAACTATACTTTGAGTGAACATCACTTTTGAATCATCATTTATAATATTTAAAAACGGTATCCAACATGTGACGATTCATATGGTCATAATTGTGATACTATATTAGTCTGAACAAGTATTGATATTACGTTCGCGTACATATGGAGGGTTATGATGAATAACGGAAAATATGGACTTGGAATTGTAGGCTATGGAGGAATGGGCAGTCACCATAGACATAATCTGCAGGATAATGCTCGAATTAATGTAGTAAGCGTTTGCGACCTTAAAGAAGATCGTTTGGCTCATGGCAGAGAGCTTGGTTATCAAGCTTATGAGCAATATGAGGAGATGCTGCAGGATCAGAATGTTGATCTAGTGTTGATCGCGACACCTAACCATTTGCATAAGGATTTTGCAATTGCAGCATTTGAAGCAGGGAAGCATGTTATCTGTGAGAAGCCGGTAACGATCACGTCAGATGAGCTTGAGGAGATATTGGCGGCGGCTGAGCGAACAGGCAAAGTCTTTATGGTTCATCAAAATAGACGCTGGGACAGCGACTATGCGACAATTAAGAAAATTTACGATGAGAAGCTAATTGGGGAAGTATACAACATCGAGTCTCGTGTGCATGGTTCACGCGGTATCCCAGGCGACTGGCGCCATTCCATAGAATACGGCGGCGGGATGATGCTGGATTGGGGCGTTCACCTCATTGATCGCATTATGATGATGGTAAATGAGAAGATCACGAAGATCTATTGTGAAATGAGCTATATATGGCACGAGGAATGTGACGACGGCTTCAAGCTGCTGTTGACGTTTGAGAGCGGCAAGACTGCTCATATTGAGGTTGGAACGCTTAATTATCAGAATCTGCCTCTCTGGTACGTATGCGGCACTGAAGGAACAGTTACGATCAAGGATTGGAGTATGGAAGGCGAGCTTGTTCGCCTTGAAACCGAGGAAGCTAAGGATGCGACACCGATTGTTGCAGGAGCAGGCTTCACGAAAACGATGGCACCGCGTGGTGAAGGCGACGTAGCTCGATACCCGCTTCCAATTGTTGAGACGAACGTTAAAGAGTTTTACGCTAACTTTATTGACGTAATTGAAGGAAAAGCGGAGCCATTTATTAAGAATTCGGAAGTTATGCAGGTTATGAAGGTGATTGAGGCATCATTTGAATCTTCACGTACAGGTCAGGCCATCCATTTGTAAAATGTATATAAGTTAGTCTGGTTAAATAGGACGATCGCGGGCAGAGTGCTTGTCCATCGATCGTTCTTTTTTATGTAAGTCCCATTCTTTTTACATGGTTAATGTTATTAATTATTACCTCATTCATATGCTGTAATAGAGCTTTGCTCGTTGAAGATGGAGTCGTTAGCGAGTTTCATAGCCATGCTGTACGCTGAACATGATCCGCAGAAAGGTTTTTTGAGGTGAATAGAAGTTTCGCCTATTTTATTCTTGTCTAAGTAATCAACATTCGCCTATGTCCTGCATACACTTTAATTGAATGATTGTATGGAGGAGGTCCACAAGATGGCAATTACAGATAGACACCAGTGCCGGGAGATCATCACAAAAGCTGTGTGCGGCAAAGGTCGTAAGTTTTCTGTCGTCACACATACGGTCACTCCGCCTCACAATCCGACCAGCATATTGGGAGCATGGATTATTAACCATCAATATGAGGCGGTGCGGGCGGGGGATGGGATTGAGGTAATCGGTACTTACGACATTAACATTTGGTATTCGTACAGCGGGAACTCACAGACGGATGTTGCCAAGGAAACAGTGTCGTATGCTGAGCTTGTTCCCTTATCGTATGTTGATCCGAAACATCGTGCATCGACAGAGGAAGTATCCGCTGAAGCAACGCAGGAGCCGAACTGCGTTGAAGCTACCATCTCCGGCGGCGGTTCAAGTGTAGCGATTCGGGTAGAACGCGAATTCGTTGTCGAGATGACCGCGGAAACGAAAGTGTGCGTGCGGGTGTGCCCGAATGGCTGTAACGATTTCGAAGATAAGGACTTCGATTTCGATGAGCAGTCAAGTGATTTTGAAGATATGGAACTAGACTTGTCGGATGAGGAAGTGTAATATCGCCGCAAGCCGTTTGCGGCGGTTTCTTTTTTAAACACCCGCATGATTTACAATATGCCGGAGTAATATCATTGTAGAGGGCGATAGCCCTCTTTTTTTTGGATTGTTTTAAAAATGTTCTGATACGACAGCTAATGCAAGGTGGTAATGTTCATGCTGAGTGATAACTCTATGTCCATATGGCGAACGGTTACGACAGGTGATACTCATCGTGTATATTGGCTTGTACATCCGGCTGCTGACTCTGCTGGCAGGCTATTGAAGTTAGATCGAAACGATTCCCGCGGTCGAGCTCGCGTCATAAATCGGTATGCGGAATGTTGGACTGACGTCAGTATGCGAGCTCGTTTGGAGTTGTGCGGAATACCAGTATCGGATCGAGCTGGCTGGAGTAAAAGCGTCAGCTTATCAAGCGGCAATCGGTATGTGCGCACAATTACTTTGTGGGTGTTCGGGTTTGAAGTTGTCGCGGCAGGGATAGGTGCATATGCCCCGTCAGGGGGTTCATTCATACAACCTATAGGGGAATGGAGTCGCCAGCCATATCGAAGATTAGCTCGTATAGCTGTCAGAGCGGCCTATGCGTTAGGGTATGAGACGCTGCAGGTTACCCTTCAAGCTGCTGCAGATTCAGCAACGTCTTTAGAGGCTGTAGATGACACCCCAGCAGGTGTACTCGATGATCCTCAACACGGTGATATGATTGTTTCTGCGCAGCCTGTTAGTGAGCGAGTGCCGCCATGGGTGTGGCAGCAATATATGCGCAAGCTGAAACAGGAAGCTGATGCTGCAAGTTGTACTGCGCTAAAGAGGGGAAACAGCAGTGACAGCTCTAATGCGTCAGAGATGAATCGAGTGCAATATGGAATGGATTGTGAATTCATATTGTATGATGAAGTACGACAGCGGATGCTGTCTGCATCATACTTCTTATCGGTTAATGGCACAGCGGGCTGTGATGCGGTCCGAATCAAGGGACGTGTGCTCTATCCGCTGATGGAGCTTAGGCCTATGCCTGCTTATACTCCCGCACAGCTTGTTAAGCATTTGCAGCTAGCGATGAGGGAAGCGGATCGAGCGATTCAGCTGTCGGACTATGTTAATCCGTTAAGTTGGTATGCCGGATCTTATCCGCTGGGGCGTTTACCGATTGGATGCCACATTCATGTCTCGGGTATCCCGCTCCATCATGAGCTGATCCGAGCGTTAGATACCTATGTCGCGCTGCCATTGGCGCTGCTGGAGCCTGCTTCGCTTAAGCAACGCAGGCCTGCATATGGAACGTTTGGTGATGTACGGCTGCACGATCATGGGGGAGCAGGAGGGTTCGAATACCGAACGCTGCCGAACTTTACGCATACTCCAGAACTGACTCTGGATATCTTGCAGCTCTTCGAAGCGGTCGTAATGAAATTTGAACGCTTGCACCGGCGCGATGCGACTGAGGATAAATGGCTGCGTTCATTTTTATTGGGAAGAAGGAGTGAGCGATATCGTGAGACTTCTATTCGTATCTTGCGTGAGCTCGGAGAGCAATGCACTAAAAAATCACATGTGAGCTCGATACGGAGATTGATAGGATATCTCGATGAAGGCTGGCATTGGAATGAGCATTCCAATGTGCAGGATGCATGGCTGAGGGAGCGCGGATGAGTAGAAATGAAGGACTATTAGGCGGGGCAGCGCTAGTCGCGAGCCTCGCTTTTCTATGTGATTGTGCAGCGCTGCGCTGCGTGAGACTATTGTCCGGCTATTATGCGATACGCGAGAGATAAAAGGGTTTTTCCGTGTTACAGGCTGCGGGACGAGCTAGTTGGAATGAGATAACGGGGTAAAACCGTCTTAGGAGAGTTGAAGCGGAGGATTGTCAGGCACTGTGCAAGAGTTAACAGGGTTTTTCCGCGTTACAGGCTGCGGGACGAGCTAGTTGGTAAGAGATAACGGGGTAAATCCGTCTTAGGAGAATAGGAGCGGAGGATAGTTAGTCCACTGCGCGAGAGCAAAGCGGGTTTTTTCATGTTACAAGCTGTGGGACAAGCTAGTTGGTATGAGATAACCGGGTTAAACCGTCTTTGGTGGGTTGATGCAGGGGAAAGTTAGTCACTGCGTGAGAGTTAACAGGGTTTTTCCGCGTTACAGACTGCGGGCGAGCTAGTTGGAATGAGATAACTGGGTAAAAACGTTTTACGTCAACAAGCTATTACTCAGTGGTCATTAACTTAAGCACTCATACGATTAAGATGCCATACTTAAGTGGCAATCTTGTCAAGGACGTGTTAACTTTTGCATACTTGGCTGTGACGACGACGGCGTGTAAGTTTTTTGCTATAATGATAAAGTTATAACAGAAAGGGCGGAGGTATATTATGGCAACTTATACGCCTATGATTCAGCAGTATTTGTCGATAAAAAAGCAAGCGGAGGATGCGTTTTTATTTTTCCGTCTTGGCGATTTCTATGAAATGTTTTTTGATGACGCGTTATTGGCTACGAAGGAGCTTGAAATTACACTTACTGGCCGCGATGGCGGAGGGGAAGAACGTATACCGATGTGCGGAGTTCCCCATCATGCCGCGGAAAACTATATTCAACGTTTAGTGGAAAAGGGATATAAGGTCGCGATCTGTGAGCAGGTTGAAGATCCTGCTACAGCTAAAGGTGTTGTGCGGCGCGAGATTATTCGCATCGTAACCCCAGGCACGGCCATGGATGGCAAAAGCATGGACGAGAAGATGAACCGATATCTCGTCGGCATCACCAAGCTCGGTGATAAGCATGCTTACGCGGCATGCGACTTGTCGACAGGCGAATTGATCGTTTCCTCAGCGCTGGCAGGCAGCAGCTGGCTGACAGACGAATTGAACGTATATATGCCGACAGAGATGATCGGCGACGAGGAACTGCTGGAGGAGATTAAGCCGATCACAGCGGCCTGGAATCGCAATGTATTGACTACCGTGTGGCCCGACCGGGAGGATGCCTTGGCGCGCCAGCAGTTCGGTGAGGCGATATGGACTCGCCTGGACGAAGAGCGCCAGCTTGCGGTTAGCATGATGATGAGCTATCTGAAGACGACTCAGAAGCGCTCGCTTGGTCAGCTGACGACGATTCGCGAAGTAGAGCCGGACCACTATCTCGTGCTCGATCCATTTACACGCCGCAATCTAGAGCTGACGGAAACGGTGCGCGAGCGCGCCAAGAAGGGCTCGCTCCTGTGGCTGCTTGATAAGACAGAAACATCAATGGGCGGACGCATGCTTCGCCGTTGGATCGATAAGCCGCTCTTGAACCGGACAAGCATTGAAGCGCGTCTTGAAGCGGTAGATACGCTCTACCATCAATTGATCTGGCGCGAGGAGCTGCGTGAGCAGCTGGCCGCTATCTATGACCTAGAGCGGCTTGTGGCGAGAATTGCTTTCGGAACGGCTAACGGACGTGACTTAATCGCGCTGAAGCTGTCGCTGCAGCGTGTGCCAGCGCTGGTTGAGCTGTGCTCATCGATGTCCTCCGCGACGCTAAATCGCTTAGCGGAAGAGCTTGATCCATGTGCAGACATCGCCGAATGGATCGAGAAAGCGATCGTGGAAGAGCCGCCGATCTCAGTACGAGAAGGCAACCTGATAAATACCGGCTACGACAGCTACTTGGATCAATTGCGCGAGGCGAGCGTGAACGGCAAACGTTGGATCGCGGAGCTGGAGCGCAAGGAACGAGAATTGACTGGAATTCGTTCTTTGAAGGTCGGCTATAACAAGGTGTTCGGTTATTATATCGAGGTGACGAAGGCGAATCTGGCTTCGCTGCCTGAAGGGCGTTACGAACGGAAGCAGACGCTCGCAAATGCGGAGCGTTATGTGACACCGGAGCTGAAAGAGAAGGAGGCGCTTATACTCGAGGCCGAGGATAAGATGGTCGGACTTGAATATGAGCTGTTCAGCGAGCTGCGAGCACGAATCAATGAGCATGTAAGACGCTTGCAAGCCTTGGCAGAGAGAGTAGCGGAGCTTGATGTGTATCAGTCGCTCGCGGCTATCAGCGCGAAGCAGCGTTATGTGAAGCCTGTGCTGCACGACGGCTATGACATGAACATTAAGAACGGCAGGCATCCTGTTGTTGAAGCAGTGATGCAGCATGGTTCTTTCATGGCTAATGATACCGAGCTTCATGAGGCGAATTCCTCAATGCTTCTGATCACGGGTCCGAATATGGCAGGTAAGAGCACGTATATGCGCCAGGTTGCACTCATCAGCATCATGGCACAGATGGGCTGCTTCGTGCCTGCCGAGTTCGCATCTCTACCGCTTATCGATCGAATCTTCACCCGTATTGGCGCTGCTGACGATCTGATCGGCGGACAAAGTACGTTCATGGTTGAAATGATGGACATTCAGGTGATGACCGAAAAGGCGACACGACGCAGCTTGGTCGTCATTGATGAGCTCGGACGCGGGACATCCACGAGCGAAGGCATGTCGATTGCACAGGCTGTTATTGAATATGTTCATGATCACATTGGCTGCAAAGCGCTCGTATCGACTCATTTTCATGAGCTGGCTCATCTGGAAGAGAGATTAGCTCGGCTGACCAATGTGTGCATGGCAGTGCAAGAGAGCGGCAGCGATGTAACCTTCCTGCGAAAGCTTATTGCGGGCGCAGCCAGCACGAGTTATGGAATTTACTGTGCGAAGCTGGCGGGTCTGCCGGAATCGATCATCGGGCGTGCCTATGATCTGCTGACTCATTATGAAGCAGCTGATCCGCATGAGCTCGATGCTGTTGGTGAAGCAGCGGCTGCTTCAGGGGCGGAGCCAATCGTACAAATGTCATTGTTCGGTGAAGAGGACAATTCGACCGCGAGCAAGAAGGCTTCTAAGACTTCGACGGTACATGAGCGCAAAGCATCCGAAGTCGCGTCGCACATAGCAGCATCTGCTGCGGAAGCGGCGGCAGGCAGCGAACAGGCGCCTGTCGTTCAGCCGCCAGTAGAATGGGCTTCCATCGTGCAGGAGCTAGGCGAGGTCGATGTGATGTCGATGACTCCGCTCGACGCGATGAACTGTCTGCACGATCTGATGAAGCGTGCGAGAGCATTGTCAAAATCGTAGTTAGTGTAGAACAATATTATAAATTGGGGGGATAGAGATGGCGGTTATCCATATCCTCGATGATCAGCTTGCCAACCAGATCGCAGCCGGTGAGGTAGTAGAACGGCCTGCATCTGTTGTGAAGGAGCTCGTCGAGAATGCGATTGATGCAGGAAGCACGCTGATCGATGTCACAGTTGATGAAGGCGGCTTATCGCTGATTCAGATTAAGGATAATGGATCTGGCATAGCGGAGGATGACGTTGAGACGGCATTTCAACGTCATGCGACGAGTAAGATCAGCACCTCCCGCGATCTGTTCGCCATCCGCAGCCTTGGCTTCCGCGGCGAGGCGTTAGCCAGTATCGCGGCCGTCGCGAAGGTAGAGATGCTGACCGCTACAGACGAGAGCGGCTTAGGCCGCCGCGTTCTGATTGAAGGCGGCAAACTGATTGATCATGGCCCGGCACAGGCGGTGAAAGGGACGACCTTTACCGTGAAGGAGTTGTTCTTCAATACGCCTGCGCGGTTGAAATATATGAAGACGATTCAGACCGAGCTAGGACATATCTCGGATTTGATGTATCGACTCGCGCTGTCTTATCCCGAGATTGGCTTCACGTTGCAGCATAACGGTAATATGCTGCTCCAGACGCTGGGGAACGGCGATCTGCTGCAGGTCATCGCCGCTATATACGGCGTGCACACTGCAAAACAGATGATCCCGATTAAAGCGGAGCAGCTTGACTATGTGATCGAAGGCTATATTGGCAAGCCGGAGTGCACGCGTTCTAACCGCAATGCGATGTCCTGGTTCGTCAACGGCCGCTACGTACGCAGCTTCAGCCTGAACTCTGCTGCGCTTCGCGCTTATCATACCCTGCTGCCGATCAATCGCTATCCTGTGATGGTTCTGCAGGCGAAGATGCACCCTACACTGGTGGATGTCAACGTTCATCCTGCCAAGATGGAGGTGCGCTTCAGCAAGGAGACGGAACTGACTGATTTCGTAGAAGAGACGCTTCGTAACGAGCTATCCGGTCAGCCGCTTATTCCGCTCGCGGTGCCTGTCGCGAAAGCGAAGATTCGTACAATGGTTGAGCAGCCGAAGTGGGGCTGGGGAACTACGAGAAATGAAGCGGGTACACCTGTGCGTCCAATGGGCGAGCTAGTCCCGCCGGAAACTCCGCGCGAGATTCAACAAGATCTGTTTAGCTCTACTGACAATAAAGGGCTAGAACAGTTGGACGCTCAGCGCGGAACCAGTGAAGCAGAGAAACAGGCAGATCATTCATACGATCCAGATCCCCGCCCAACGTCCTGGGTACAGAAAGAAGGGCATGAAACATATGCTCCGAAGGATTCATTTTCAACAGACACGATACAACCTGCGACGCAACAGCTACAGCAACAGCTACCTCAGGTCGGCATAAATCAGACAAATATTGCCGAAACCAGTGTTAATAAGAAAGATGAGCAGGTGCGACAGCAATCCGATCAGCGCTCGCCTTCGACAGCAAGTCGTTCTTTCAGCTCAGATGCTTACACTCGTCAGCCTATAGACAAAGGTCGAGGAACGAATCAGGTTCCTTGGGAACAAGTGTATAAGCAACCAGCGTCGGGAGACGTTTCATTGCCTGCATTTCCAGCTATGGCCTATATTGGTCAGTATCATGGTACTTATTTGGTATATGGAAATGAAGAGGGCATGTTCCTGATCGATCAGCATGCCGCGCATGAGCGGGTGAACTATGAATATTATGTCGAAAAATTTGGCAATCCAATTGAAGCGTTCCAGGAATTATTAATGCCATTAACATTAGAGCTGACAACGCATGAGGCAGCTAGAATAAGAGATCGTCTCCCTTTGTTGGAGCAGGTTGGTCTTGGTTTGGAACCATTTGGCGCGCAGACGTTTCTAGTGAGATCCTATCCGCATTGGTTTCCTGAAGGAGAAGAAGAGTCATTGATTCAAGAGATGCTGGATTGGGTTCTGAAGGAGAAAGCGCCGGACATTACGAGCATTCGCGAGGCTTCCGCCATCATGTGCTCCTGCAAGGCTTCGATCAAGGCGAACCAGCGCATTACGCAAGCAGAGGCGGATACTCTAATCGCGCGGTTAGGTGCGTGCAAGCAGCCATATACTTGTCCTCACGGGAGACCTATTGTGGTGAAGTTTACGAATCATGACTTAGAAAAAATGTTCAAGCGTATTATGTGAATACCTTCGCATTTGAATTTACATTTGCGAACCGTTTATAATGAGGAGGAACGTATGATTATTACGACTGGTGATTCAACACCGCTTCCTGTCATCGAGCGAGCTCGCAAGCTAGCGAAGGAACTGAATTGTCGCTTCTTAGATCGAAGAAATCAGTCCATTCCACAATTGGCAAGACGGTTTGGGGATGAGCATTTCATCGTACTGCTGGATGACCGTACAAGGTATGTCTGGTCAGGGCACACGGATTTAACTTATCATCCTAGTATGGCCTTTATCCGTGCGAAACGTTTATTAGCCGGCGAAACAGATACGATGATACTGGCATCACGCGCAGTGACAGGGGATCACGTGTTGGACTGTACTGCAGGGCTGGGCAGCGATTCATTGGTATTCTCGGTCGTTGTCGGACCTGAAGGAGAAGTGACAGCTTGTGAAAGCCAGCTTCCGCTCTACGTGCTCGTGCGAGAAGGTCTGCAGCGATACGAATCTGACATCCCCGACGTCAATGAAGCTATGAGGCGCATTCACATGTGTCATGAGTCGCATGATAGCTTGCTGCGCCGCTTGCAGGATCGTTCAGTAGACATCGTCTACTTCGATCCGATGTTTCGCGAGACGGTTGAAGCATCCGCGCACATGGACCCTCTGCGTCAAGTGGCTAATCATGAGCCGCTAAGCGAGGATTCGATCAAGGAAGCTTGCCGTGTAGCGCGCAAAACTGTCGTGATGAAGGAGCTGCGCGACAGTACCGAGTTTGAACGTCTAGGATTCACACGAGTCGTTCGAACGAATTCCAAGCTTGCATATGGAGTGATTGACATTGGCAATGACAACGAGTCCTAATCTGCCGCTCCTCGTGCTTGTTGGACCTACGGCTGTCGGCAAGACGAAGCTAAGCTTGGAGCTGGCACATCGATTCCACGCGGAGATTATTTCTGGAGATAGTATGCAGGTGTATCGCCAGATGGATATCGGTACAGCTAAGCTAGCGCTTGAGGAACAGGCAGGAATTCCGCACCATATGATGGATATCCACTCTCCTGATGAACCATTTTCAGTGGCGGAGTTTCAGGAACGTGCGAAACAGTTAATTGAGGACATTACAGCGAGAGGCAAGCTTCCATTTATTGTAGGTGGAACAGGCTTGTATGTGGAATCCTTATGTTACGGATTTGAATTTTCCGATCAAGGTTCGGACGAAGCATTCCGTCAGGAAATGGCGGAGTATGCAGAGGAGAACGGTAATGAAGCACTGCATCAGCGGCTAGCTGCAATTGATCCGGAAACGGCAAGCAGATTGCATTCCAATGATGTCAGGAGAGTTATACGAGCATTGGAAGTTTATCACATGACCGGACAGACGATGTCTGACCAGCTCAAGGGCCAATTGCGTGAGCCTCAGTACCGTTTATGCATCATCGGTTTGACAATGGATAGACAATTGCTATATAACCGTATAGAGGAACGAATTGACGAGATGCTCGCTCAAGGGCTTGTGCAGGAGGTTCAGAGCTTGCTAGCGCAAGGCTATGATCGCAAGCTTGTATCGATGCAGGGCCTTGGCTACAAGGAAATTGCCGCATACTTGGAGGGCGAGATGTCTTACGAGGCTGCAGTCGTGCTGCTGAAGCGCGACACACGACATTTTGCCAAGCGTCAGTTGTCATGGTTCCGACGGATGAAGGATATCCACTGGTTCGATGTGACCGATTCATCCTGTTACGAAAAACAATTGTTAGAAATTTCTGGACTTATAGCAGGAAAGTTACATTGACGAGTTGAATATATTTCAACACAATATGATGATGGGGGTACGGATAATGAATAAATCTATTAACATCCAAGATACATTCTTAAACCAACTTCGCAAGGAGAGCATTCCAGTAACAGTATACCTGACGAATGGATTCCAGATTCGCGGCGTGATTCGCGCATTTGACAACTTCACAATTGTTATTGACAGCGATGGACGTCAGCAGATGGTATACAAGCATGCGATCTCCACATTCATGCCGCTGCGCAATGTATCCCTGATGCAAGACCAACAGAATGAAGTATAAGCTTAAAAGTGAAACTTTTTATCTGCAAACTGCGTCTTATTGAATAGAACGGTTAAGAACAACCCGCAGGGGTTGTTCTTTTCGTTCCAAACTTGCGTATCACTCTTTAAGCTGAGCATACCGCAATTCCAGCCGAAGGAGTTGAGAATGCAAACAGCGTCATAATTATGATGGCGCGAGAGATTACTATATAATGACCGCAGCGAACAATGTTCAAGCTGTATATCATGTTGTACAGCGGAAAGAGCGAGACGGTCTACAACGAGACGCTGAGAGGTTTCCTTCGTCAATTGATATTGAGTGATTAGCAAATGGCTTGTCAGTGGCAAGTCAGGGGAGACTCGAAGCAAGTCCAACAATATGTAAACGGAAAAGGGAGTCGGAATAGATGCCTACACATGATAAGCCGTCCCGCAACCGGGGAGAGCTAACATCTAGAACGAGAAGTACAGGCAGTAACGGAAGCAAAGGTAGAAGTGGTGGCACTGGTAGAAGCGGCGGTACTGGCAGTGGCAGTAGCGGTGGCGGTGGCAATGGCAGCCCTCGCAATAGAAGTCGCAATCCAGAATTGGTTCGTACCAAACGGAAATGGTCATGGAAAAAAACATGGTGGGCGTTATTCTTTGCAACAGCGCTTGCCATATTCGCAGCAGTCGGCGGGTATTTATTCATATTGCTTAATGGCGAACGTTTGATGAAGGAGTATCAGGCTGCCGATATGTTCGAGCTTGCACAAGCATCCACTGTGCTTGATCGTCACGGTAATGAGATTGCGAAGCTTGGAACGAATGAATCGAAACGTGAAATTGTCGAAGAAGGTGAAGTGCCTGAGTTACTGGCTGACGCATTCATCGCGACAGAGGATCAACGATTCTGGGAACACTCAGGCGTCGATCTTTGGTCGATAGGCCGAGCCATGGTGAGGGATATTATGGCCGGCGGCTTCGTGGAAGGCGGCAGCACAATTACACAGCAGCTGGCTAAGAATATGTTTCTAACGAGCGACAAGACCTTATTCCGTAAGGCCACTGAAGTTTCGATCGCACTTGCCTTGGAGAATCATTATTCCAAGGAAGAGATTATAACGATGTATTTGAACCAAATCTACTTTGGTAAAGGCGCATACGGCGTGAAGGCCGCGTCGATCACTTATTTCGGTAAGAGCAATCTAGATGACTTGGAATTATGGGAAATGGCGACATTAGCTGCTATTCCGAAGGCGCCTTCACACTACAACCCAATCAATAATCCTGAAAAATCAAAGGATAGACGAGCGGTTGTATTGCAGCTGATGCACGATCAAGGATATATCTCACAGACTGAAATGGAAGAAGCCAAAGCCGTTGATTATGAACCGATAGCAGCGGAAACGGATGAAGATGGCAAGCCAACGAATAATTCAGCACCATATCAGTCCTTTATCGACTACATGGTACTAGAGGTTGAGGAAATGACTGGCTTGACTGAGGATCAGCTTTACCGCGGAGGTTATACGATCACGACAACTGTTGACAGCAATGCTCAGCAAGTGATGTATGAACAATTTAATAAAGACAGTAACTTTGAGGAGAGCAAGGACGATATTAAATCTCAAAGTGCTATGGTCATCACCGACCATTCGAATGGCGCGATTATGGCGATGATGGGTGGACGAGACTACGAGCGCAAAGGCCTTAACCGTACAACGGTAAAACGTCAACCAGGTTCGTCCTTTAAGCCGATCATAACCTACGCTCCAGCTATTGAAACAGGTGAGTGGTATCCGTGGTCCACACTTCGCGATGATAAGCAATGCTTCGGCGATTATTGTCCGACAGACTATGGCCGCAACAAATATGTTGGACCGATCGATATGACAACGGCTGTTAAACGATCGACAAACATGCCAGCTGTATGGCTGCTTAATGAAATTGGATTGAAAACGGGCTATGAGTTTGCGAAGAACCTCGGTATTGAATTTGACGATACGGATTACAACTTGTCACTTGCTCTTGGGGGTATGTCGAGAGGTACGACACCGATTGAGATGGCTGAGGCATATAACACATTCGCGAATGGCGGTAAGTTCTATCCGGCTTATACGATTAAGCAGATCGTAGATAAGAAGGGAAACGAAGTATATAAGTACAAGCAGCCTGAACCAAAACAAGTCATGAGCGAAGAAACAGCTTATTATATGACTCAAATGATGCAAGAAGTAGTCAACAGCGGTACAGGTACGAAAGCACAGATGGATCGTCCAGTTGCCGGTAAGACTGGTTCTACGCAGCATGGAATTCCTGGATATAAAGGAACGGGCGCGCGTGATTTATGGTTCGTTGGCTACACACCTGAATGGACAGCTTCCGTATGGATGGGCTATGACAAGACGGATCCTGATCATCTTATGGTCGGCAGCAGCGGTCAGCCTGCAGAATTGTTCAGTACAATCATGTCCGGTGCGCTTCGTGGAATTGATGAGAAAGAGTTCCCTAAGCCAAGCGGAGTGAAGGAAGAGGTTAAGCCGAAGCCTAACCCTGCCGTTTCCGGTATGCAAGGATCCTACTCGGAGAATACGAAGACCATTTCTCTGTCATGGAATCCGGTTGAAGGTAAGGATGTACACTATAATCTCTATCGCAAGTCAAGCACGGAAACGATGTTCACTAAGATATTGGCGGATATGAAGGACACGAAAGTAGAAGATATCGGTGTTCTTCCTGGTGAAACGTACACGTATTATGTTACAGCTTCATCTAAGGAAACACATGAAGAATCTCCGAAGTCCAATGAAGTCGTGATTGCCATTCCAACTGAGCTTGAGCCGGAAGTGCCTGTTGAACCAATAGAACCGCCGGTTACAGAGCCTGGTGATCCGAATGTACCTGAAGTACCGGATAATGGAGGCGTGCCGGGTGACAACACAGGAGATGGTGATGTATCCAATCCTGATGGAGGTACCGATACCGGAGTGACGCAGCCTGGAGGAGGCGATGGTCAGGATAATAATTCTGATATACCAGCCGACTCACAACCAGACGGGGGTCATGATGGTAAAGACAAAGATAAAGGCAAAGGCAAAGGTGATAAATTGGATCCTGCAGCATAAGCCGCAGCATGAAGCCCGCTGAGTCAATTTAAATCAGAATCTGGTAATAACCGAGAAGATTAAGTTAGATATAATACAAGCTAGAGACGCGCAATTGATAAGTTGCGCGTCTCTTTGTATAAGGAGATGTCAAGGTGAATCAAACTCAGCATCGGGATAAGATGAATGTTGAAGTGGATAAGCATGAGAAAGCAGCAATTTCACCACGTAAAATACTATTTCGAAAGCTGAAGAACATTGCTTTAGTCCTGCTGTCGCTGCTCATTGTATGGACACTGTATACGCAGTGGAAGATAGCTGAAGGTGGAGGCGAAGCGCGTTTAACAGACCATCCAGATGTCGGCATCGTTCTCGGTGCCTCTCTCTGGGGCAATGCGCCAAGTCCTGGCTTGAAAGAGCGATTGGATCTTGTTGTTGAGCAATATAATGCCGGACGATTTGACGAGATAATCGTGACTGGCGGGTATGATACGCCGCAGTCCAAGCTGAGTGAGGCTGAAGGCAGCAAGCTCTATCTGATAGATCAGGGCATACCTGAAGAACACATCTGGCTTGAGCCTAATTCTACGAGTACTCTGGAGAATTTACAGTTTGCCAAATCGATAATGGATGAGCACGATTGGAATACGGCAACGATCATGACCCATAGCTTCCATGGAACGAGGGCTCGTGAGATCGCTGAGGCGCTCGAATATGATGCAATCGAGGTCGTGACCGTAAAAAGCGAGGTACTATCGCCAATCTGGCATCCAGTGAGAGAAACGTTAGCGTATACGAAATGGAAATGGGACGAGTTGTGGCTCTGATTATGCTCATATCACCTCCTGAAGAAGAATATGTTGGATAAGACACCTTGCGGTTCAAACGAATCGCTAGGGACAGGATTGTCCATGAAGTCGGGAGGGTGAGAGCTATGTCTGTTCGTTCCCAGGCAGCAGGCCACAATAGTTCTATTGAAGCGGAGACTCGTCCGCGTCCGTCAAGACAAATCAACGTCGTGCTTCGGCCATACGAGCCTCCCATCCAAGTTAGAAATGACTCTACGGATAGTAAGCCGTTAGAACAGCTGGATATATCTCAATATGGCTCATTTGCCGAGATACGTAAAGAATTCGATCGATTGATCGGACTCCAGCAT
Organism: Paenibacillus sp. EB106-04-04-XG159; assembly: GCF_058791835.1. NCBI lineage: Bacteria > Bacillati > Bacillota > Bacilli > Caryophanales > Paenibacillaceae > Paenibacillus > Paenibacillus sp. EB106-04-04-XG159. Next base: position 19,802 of record NZ_JBYTDY010000007.1, read on the forward strand.
ATTAAAGATATCGCGTTTGAGCTTTATGCCATCATTCAGATGAAGCAGCGCCGGGCGGAAGCGGGGCTAATTAGTGGTTCACAGGTCTATCACATGTTCTTCAAGGGCAATCCCGGTACAGGGAAGACGACGGTAGCACGAATTATGGCCAAGATGTTTCATCAACTAGGGCTTCTTTCTAAAGGGCATCTCATTGAAGTAGAGCGTGCTGATCTCGTTGGTGAATATATCGGCCATACTGCACAGAAGACTCGTGAGCTGATTAAGCGATCGATGGGCGGTGTCCTATTCATAGATGAAGCGTATAGTCTTGCGCGCGGCGGTGAAAAGGATTTTGGCAAAGAGGCGATCGATGCACTTGTAAAGGCGATGGAAGATCACAAGAATCAATTTGTGCTTATTCTGGCTGGTTATTCGGATGAGATGGATGAATTGATCTCTACCAATTCGGGATTGCCTTCCCGTTTCCCCATTCAGATTGACTTTCCCGACTACCAAGTAGATGAGCTCCTGCAAATTGCTGAAACTATGGCGAAAGAGCAGGACTATGTTTTGATGCCGCAGTCCTTAAACGTATTGCGGGAATTGGTATGGGAAGAGAAGCTGCTGTCACCGCATCTTTTCAGCAATGCTCGATATGTTCGCAACATTATGGAGAAGGCGATGCGCAATCAAGCAGTCCGATTGCTGCAACTGTATCCTATTCAATCGCCAGGCAAGTTGGAATTAATGACATTAAGACCTGAAGATTTAAAATGTGATCGGAAATAGGGTATACTGGTAGCACAAAGTTTGAATTATGACTACTGGATGCCTTGGTACTGAATTGTTAGGCGGCACTTAACAGGCCCCAGGCCATATACATATCAAAGCGATCTAAAAGGAGAACGAACACAAGCATGCGAACTACGCTGCATAATACGGATATGGTTCAGCCAGACCGCGCTGTTCTGGTTACATTGATTACGGATGAGGTTAAACGAAACGGCGTCGACCCTGCCTATTCCCTTGACGAATTAGTGCAATTGGCTGAAACAGCTGGTGTCGAGGTCGTTTCAACGATGACGCAAAATCGTGAAACTCGTGATACGAAGTGGTTTATCGGTAAAGGCAAGGTGGAGGAGCTTAAAGCGGTCATGAACGAATTGAACGCGAATACAGCGATCTTCGACCAAGAGCTGTCAGGCGCACAGGTGCGCAACCTTGAAGACATGCTCGATGCCAAGATTATTGACCGCACACAGCTCATATTAGACATCTTCGCTCAGCGCGCTAATACGCGTGAAGGTATTATTCAAGTTGAACTTGCTCAATTATCGTACTTGCTGCCGCGTCTATCTGGGCACGGCAAGAACTTGTCGCGTCTCGGAGGCGGAATAGGAACACGCGGCCCAGGTGAGTCCAAGCTTGAGACTGACCGCCGTCATATCCGCAACCGGATTGCGGAATTGAAGCGCCAGCTTGAGGAAGTGGTCAAGCACCGCAATCTGCACCGCGCTCGCCGCAAGAAGAACGGGATCATTCAGGTTGCACTAGTCGGCTATACGAATGCTGGCAAGTCGACGATGCTGCGTCAGCTGACGGCAGCCGATGTGTTCATTGAGAATCAGTTATTTGCCACATTGGATCCTACTTCCCGCACATGGGAGCTTCCGAATGGCAAGGAGGTTGTGCTCACGGATACGGTCGGATTTATTCAGAACCTGCCTCATGATCTTGTTGCTGCCTTTCGCGCGACACTCGAGGAAGTGAATGAAGCAGACCTCATTCTGCATGTTGTGGATGCTTCCTCACCGATGAGAGATGATCAAATGCGCGTTGTTGCTGATATTCTACAGCAGCTTGGCGCAGGTGCAAAGCCGGAGATTGTGCTATACAATAAGAAGGATCTGTGTGATCAAGAGCAGCGACAATTGCTGCCGTTGGATGCGAATCATTTTCTGATCAGCGCTTATGAGGAGTCGGATCTGGCAAAGGTGCGTGAAGCGGTTCAGACGCAGTTGATCGGCCATACGATCACCTATCGGATTCCAGCTTCGCGCGGTGATCTGCTAGCACTAATTCATCGAATAGGCGAAGTGCTGGAGCAGGACACAGATGCAGAGGATATGATCGTGAAAGTCCGCTTAAATAAATCTGACGCAGAGGTTCATGGCCATAAGCTCAAAGGTTATGAGCAGTCTGGTGTTAAATCATAATTAATCCGAGAGAACAGGTATGACCTATTGAACAGGGTGCGTTGAATGGGGAGTACCTGATCATGTAGGATATCATTTTCAACATGCAAATATAAGGGGAAACGAACAAACATGAATATCTCAGAAGAACTGCATAAGCTTGCTAAGGAAACGGAGAAGAAAATTTCAAGCCAAGTTGAACATATTGAGCATGTTGCGGAACGCAATCAATGGAAGGTTATTGAAGCCTTTCAGCAGCATCAAGTTAGCGACTACCATTTTGCGGGATCTACAGGTTACGGTTATAACGATAGAGGAAGAGAAGTGTTGGATGAGGTGTATGCGTCAGTATTTAAGGCTGAAGCAGCGCTGGTTCGTCCGCACTTCGTATCTGGCACGCACACAATATCCACTGCTTTGTTCGGAGTTCTGCGTCCTGGGGATGGTTTGTTGTACATCACAGGCAAGCCCTATGATACGCTTCACAAGGTAATTGGATCGAATCAAGACGGTACAGGCTCTCTGCGTGATTGGGGGATATCCTATGATGACGTGTCGTTGACTGCCGAAGACGAAGTGGATTGGAACGCTGTAGCAGCGGCGATTCAACCAAATACGAAGGTAATTGGCATTCAACGCTCGCGCGGTTATGACTGGCGAGCGTCTTTCACTGTAGAGCAGATCGGGGCTATGGTTGCTAAGGTCAAGCAATTGAAACCGGATGTTATTGTGTTCGTAGATAATTGCTACGGTGAATTCACGGAGCTTCAGGAACCGACTGAAGTAGGTGTTGACCTGATTGCGGGATCGTTAATTAAGAATCCTGGAGGCGGTATAGCACCGACTGGGGGTTACATCGCGGGAAAACGCGAGTACGTGGATCAGGCTGCCTATCGATTGACAGCGCCAGGTATAGGCGGCGAAGTTGGATCCATGCTCGATGCGACACGAGCGATGTACCAAGGACTTTTCTTGGCGCCAACTACCGTTGGACAGGCGGTACGCGGCAGTGTGTTTGCAGCTGCGCTATTTGAAGCGCTGGGCTTCCAATCTTCACCGCATTGGACAAGCCCGCGGACCGATCTGATTCAAGCGATTCGCTTTACATCAGCAGAGCATCTAATCGCATTCGTACAAGGTGTTCAGAAAGCATCAGCAGTTGATTCGCATGTAGTGCCAGAGCCATGGGATATGCCTGGCTATGAACATCCCGTTATTATGGCGGCGGGTACTTTTATACAAGGTGGAAGTCTGGAACTGTCGGCAGATGCTCCAATTCGTGAGCCGTATACGGCTTATATGCAGGGCGGGTTAACCTATGCGCATGCTAAGCTGGGTGCTCTGCAGGCGCTGCAGACGATGGTTGATCGTCAATTGCTAGATTTATAATTTAGTAGCTGCCGCTTCAATGTGTGAACAATCAAAGTACATTTTAAGAAATATAATAAAGAGCTTGTTAGATTATCTAACATCAGTTGACATGTTTGGTTCTGAAAGATAAAATGGTGGTAATATGGATTACCAGAAGAAAGGTTGATGAGCGATGGGAGATGAGATCCGCAGAAATATGGCGTTGTTTCCAATCGGCATTGTCATGAAGCTCACGGACTTGACTGCTCGTCAGATTCGTTATTATGAACAGCATGAGTTAATTATGCCGGCTCGTACCTCTGGAAACCAGCGTTTATTCTCGTTCAATGATGTTGAGAGATTGCTAGAGATCAAGACACTCATCGAGAAGGGCGTAAACATCGCTGGTATTAAGCAGGTTCTTAATCCAGTATTGAGAGAATCTGAAGAAGCAACTGTCATTAATAAAGAGTTCGAACCGAAACGTAAGGACTTGGATGACAAAGCGCTACATCAGATGCTGAAGCAACAGTTAATGACCGCTAAGAGACCGGGACAAGTCTCTCTAATTCAAGGTGAGCTGTCTCGTTTCTTTAGGAAATAAGCATTGATATGGAAAAAAGGAGTGTTCTGCGTGGGTTACAGTAAAGAAGATATTATTCGCATTGCCAAAGAACAAAATGTCCGTTTCATTCGACTTCAGTTCACAGACTTGCTCGGAACGATCAAAAACGTCGAGATTCCTACTAGCCAGCTTCAAAAGGCGTTGGATAACAAAATGATGTTTGACGGATCTTCTATCGAAGGCTATGTTCGTATCGAAGAATCGGATATGTATCTTGTTCCGGATCTGGACACTTGGGTTATCTTCCCTTGGGTACAAGAAGATCGCGTCGCACGTTTGATCTGTGATGTTTACATGCCGGATGGAACACCGTTTGCTGGCGACCCGCGCGGTATCTTGAAGAGAGCACTGAAGGAAGCGGAAGAGATGGGCTTCACTTCGATGAACGTAGGTCCAGAACCAGAATTCTTCTTGTTCAAGACAGATGAGAAGGGCAATCCTACGATGGAACTGAACGACCAGGGCGGATATTTTGACTTGGCTCCAACAGACCTTGGTGAGAACTGCCGCCGTGAAATTGTATTGAAGCTGGAGGAGATGGGCTTCGAGATTGAAGCTTCTCACCATGAAGTAGCTCCAGGTCAACACGAGATCGACTTCAAATATGCAGATGCAATCAAGGCTGCTGACCAGATTCAAACGTTTAAGCTCGTTGTTAAGACGATTGCTCGTCAACACGGCTTGCATGCGACATTTATGGCGAAACCGCTGTTCGGCCTGTCCGGTTCCGGTATGCACTGTAATACATCCCTGTTTAAAGGCAACGAGAACGCATTTGTCGATGAGAAAGATTCACTCGGTCTTAGCGAAGACGCTCGTTTGTTCATGGCTGGTGTGTTGAAGCATGCACGCGGTTTAGCCGCAGTAACTAACCCAACTGTAAACTCTTATAAACGCCTTGTGCCTGGTTATGAAGCACCTTGTTATGTAGCATGGTCTGCAAGTAACCGCAGCCCGATGATTCGTATTCCATCTTCGCGCGGCTTGAGCACACGTATCGAAGTTCGTAATCCAGACCCTTCTGCTAACCCATACTTGACATTGGCAGTTATTCTGAAGGCTGGTCTTGATGGAATTAAGAACAAGATTACACTTCCAGCGCCGACTGACCGTAACATCTATGTGATGAGTGAAGAAGAGCGCGTCGCAGAAGGAATCCCAAGCCTTCCATCCAGCTTGAAAGAAGCGCTTGAAGAGCTTCTGCGTGATGAGGCGATGTGCGAAGCTTTGGGCGAGCATGCGCTGCAGCATTTCGTCGAGTTGAAGGAAATCGAATGGGACATGTATCGCACTCAAGTTCACCAATGGGAACGCGATCAATACATGACTTTATATTAATCCACCAAACCCCTAGAGCCGTAAGGCTGCTAGGGGTTTATTTTGGGCTGAATTCAATAATATAGAGCAAATATTGAACCGCAAATTGAAATACATTTATAGCAGCAGTTCTGATATTCCTAGCAAGGACTTTTCAATTTGCTCCCATTCCAAACCTAAATTAAGCGTTCTTATCATAATCGATTTATTACCGATAACGTAATTTATGTCTAGATCTTCTTTAGTCGTAGGGTATAACAGCATCCCCATAATATTACCTTTATAAGAGCTATTCCCTACATAAGTGTATATCTGGTACAGGTTACTGGAGTGAAGTTTTTGTTGGATACCATAGTTTTGTTGTGCAAATAATTCAGAATAAAATTTCGTATCAATAATTAACTGTGTGTTGCTGTGCTTGTTTTCTAAAACAATGTCTGTTCGCATTTCTGGGAGGTACTCTATACCCGAAACATCAGAACTTCGAATATCCCATGCGATCTTTGGTGCGTGTACATGATAATCATTTTTGGATAGATGTAACTTGTAAAAGTTCAAGACAAACTTTTCATAAAGTGCAGCCATATGCTTGTCTCTGAGAAAATCAGCAAACTTGAGCTGATTGTTATCTTCATTACTAACTAATCCATCGAACACTAATCTGCTGACATTGATCATCAACTTATAATTCTGGTTATTCTTATTGTATCTGAGCGCAGAAAATGTGTGCCTTGTAGGCAATATGTCGGCTATATTCATAAAGGAGTATCGAAGCAGCACAAGATCTTTACGTAAGTCATTATTAAGTTCTTTGTACTTGATAAGTACATTAAGGGTCGCCTTAATAATTTGATTGAACGGTACATCAGGTGACATGTCATCATGGCTACAAACCAACTGTCGTTGCATCAATACTTGCTTGTTTATGGACTGTTGAAAATCAATTCTCCCTCTCAGTAAAGACAAAGGTTCTTCTGCTGTAATATACTCACGGTGAAATCCGCGTCGGAGCAATTGCTTTACTGACATTATTAGTATCCGAGCCATTAGATTGTAGATGTTGTCAAATTTCTCATTTCCGCACAGTTTATCTGCGTTGACAGGGAGTGTATCCCATGAATAGCACAGCATGCAATATATATTCTTTATTGGAATCTGAGTATCAGCTGCCATATCCATTACTCCAACAGTTCAGCTATTGAAGTTTGTGCTTTAGCCAAATCATCGAACCAATACTCTTCTAGCGCTGGAGCAATTTCATATTTGATGATATTCTCATACCAATTCGTATCAGCATGTCTACAGCCGCTGAAATAACTATGTCCAATCCTAAACCCTTTCCCTAAGGAAGGGTCGAGCTCAATAGCATGGTTGAGAGATGAAAGCTTGGTAATGATTCTATCTCTAAGTGGCTTATCTACGTTATTGTCAATGAGATGCTTCTCGAAGGATGGATGATCAAAGGCTGGTTCCAATTCAATAAAGCTAAATCGTCTTCTCAATGCATAATCAATAATGGCAAGACTCCGATCTGCAGTATTCATCATCCCGATAATATATAAATTGTGAGGAACTGAGAACAGCTGTCCGGTATAAGCCATGTTAACTTTTTCACCACGCATATCACTCTCGATAAGCATTAGAAGCTCCCCAAAGATTTTGCTTAAGTTTCCACGATTGATCTCATCTATGATGAAGAAAAACATCTTGTCAGGCTGCGCTTCTGCCACCTTGCAAAAATTATAAAAAACTCCGTTTTTCAAAGTGAACCCATTACTATCAGGTTTGTAACCCATAATAAAATCTTCGTAGGAATAGTTCTGGTGGAACTGAACAAGCTTTATCTTATCTTCATCCATACTTTGCAAAAGAGAGTAGGCAAGCCGCTTAGCAGCAAATGTTTTGCCAACGCCTGGTACGCCCTGTAATATGACATTTTTTTTGCGAAGCAGAAGTTCGACAATGGTATTGTATTGTTTTTCAGACATAAAGACTTCCTGAAGGAAGTGTACAGAAGTATAATTTTGCAGAGCGGAATTCATTTCTACATTCGCAGAAGCTTCAAGCAAAGGAGGAACTTTTTCAACATTCTCGTGAACATCATCTTGCTGTGGATCACCTTGTAATATATTGTCAATATCGACATGTGCCAAATCCATAACTCTAAAGTTTTTAAAAGAGAAATGATTATCTCGGAATGCGTAAATCCTACGTGCATTTTCGATGTACTTGGTGCTGTCAGATGAATCAATAAGGTAAATGCCAAGGCAATCATAAATAATGCTTCCTTCACCATACTTGCCGTTAATGATAGGGAAGGTATTAGGCTTTAGGCAATGGAGAAACTGTGATGCAGAAGCACTTCCAATTCCTTTCAGTCCAGTTTCTAGAGTCGCGGCAGCTCTCTCGAATATTTCGTGATCGTCTTCCATACAACTTATTTCGAAGCACATCCTGAGAAATGAGCGAGCGGCTTCATCTGTGACATTTGTTCTAAAAGTATGAAATCCAGTACCGAACATCCCAATTGACGGTTTTCCACCTTCCTTATTGGAGTAAGCACCTTGTTCAGCTTTTTTCCATAGGTCATCTAACAGCGATTTTATTTGTTCTTTTTGTTCGGGATTAAGGTGACCTTTATCTATCAAATTTTTCTTTGTTTCCAACCCTGATTTCCATGTGCCTACGCTAAGGAACCATAAAGCATCCAAGTCTGAAGAATCAAGAACATCAATAGGAACGGTTGCATAGATATTAACAGCTTTACGTATTAGTTCATAGGATCCATCATGGCTGTCAGGGTCAATGTTACAAGCAGCTCTCAATTCTTTGTATATGGGCAGTGTTTTTAAAGCATCTCGGAAATCTATGTATTTACTAATTCTAGACTTGTAATCATTCGTCCCTTCAAAGTAAGACTGGAACTTATCTTTGCCTCTATTAGGAGTACTAAGTAAGTTATGTTTAGGCAATCGCTGCTGTTCTACGTCTTCTTTCGTATATGTAAATAATTCAAGCAGACTGCTACATTGATCAGTATTATAATGCTCATCTAAATCTCCAGCACTAGCCTCTAAAGATTTAATACGGCTAATGTAATTGGAGTAACTGGATATCCCCTGATTAATGAGCCATTTTTCAAATAATACTTTCTTCATGCTCTCATCTCCTGTCTTAAATAATCTTATTTTTTTGAATTGGAGTCGCTTTTATCTTTCTTTTATTATAACAACTGTAATTCCATGAAACTATTAGCAACAATCAATAAACCAATGATTGACAGGAGGGCTTATCCGTAATATATTTAGATTAATTGAGAAACTATGGTATTGATAATTTTATAAGTACATTTTATTCAAGCGAAGCACGCTGAGAACCCGATAGGGGATCTCGGCGTTTTTTTGTGTTTTACGCAGTATAGCGAATTCGAATAACTCTGAATGAAAGGAATGAGGCATGATGTACAGTTGGTTCGTTAGGCTTCCGCGATTCATAAGGCTCTTAATCGTATTGCTCCTATATATTGCTATATATGCTGGACATGTTGCAATTGTAAACCTCTATATTCATCACTTTTCTGAACAAGTTGATACGAAGGAGGTTGTCGTGACTATTCGGGACATGCCCGTACATTCCGTTATCACGGAGAATGATATTGCTGTGAAGCGGATAAGATTAGCCTCGCTTGTGTATGATGCCATCACGGATCCTGCAGAAGTAATCGGGAAGGAAACTCAAACATCAATGAGCACGAACGAACAATTTAGTCCATTAAAGATTAATACCGTTATCAAAAATGAAGGCGAGATGATACTCGAAATTCCGACGGAGTGGGTGCTGTCATTTCCAAAATCAATAAGAAGAATGGACAAGGTGGCTTTTCTTCCTGTTCGCAAGATAGACGAGGCAAGGAGCAATGAATTGAGTCGAAGCGATCAGCTTGAACATGCGACGGATGTAAGTGCTGATCGAGCTCAAGCCGAACAGCTTCAGAAAGCCTCCCTGCAGGAGGCGGAAGATATTCTCTCTGGGATTACAGTAGCTTACTTTAAAGACAACTCCGCTAACGAAGTGACAGATTCGATCAACAAAGACAGCAATGAGAGTACGCCGCGTCTACGAGCGACCAATATCGGCGCGAGATTAGAGGTAGCGATGACGCCTCAGCAGTGGGAGCTGCTGGATAATCTACACCAGAACAATTATAGATTTGTTATTAGCTATGAGTGAGGAGAGAGTACAGTGAAACGGATATTGTTTATTAGCCATGACCCCCAGTTGATCGAAGAATATAAGCGAATGAATCCGGAACATGAGATTACGATGAAACGATCCGAAGAGGCAGACGATGCAGACAATATATTTGATATTATCTTAGCGTCAGATCGAGAGGTCCAATTCAAGAATTTGATTTTATTAAAACAGAAGCATAGCGCTAGCAGCTGTTATTATTTAATTTCGAACAGTCTAAACACCTCCATTACGGATAACAAGATCGCTGTTTGTCAGCAGCATGGTATTACTCCTATATATCCTAAGCAAACAAACAGTCAAATTGTGGAGCAAATACTAGGTGACTACAAGCAGGATAATAGTCGGCGAAATGTTTGTGCTATCCTGGGTACTCACTCACAAGTTGGCGTGACTTCCGTATGCTTGAATTTAGCGAAACAGTTGGCCTTTACGGAGCGAACAGTGTGTATATTGGGACTCAATCAATATAATCCGGGAACTTATTTCATCGCAAATTATACGGGTCAAACACTTGATGAACTATACACGCAGATGGTAGATAATCGTCTAGCCATCAGCTCATCCGAAATCGTTCAAGCTGCTCATTATGACAAAGAACGGAAGTTCTATTTTCTTGCGGGAAATCAGGATTTCTCAAAGCGGGGGTATTACAAATCGGAAGATATTGAACATCTGATTGCAGTTGCTGCTGAACAGTTTGATATCGTGCTGTTAGATACGGGATTCTCACCGAGTAATAATTTAACACTGCAAGGCTTGTTCAAAGCGGATGTTAAGCTGTTAGTTGCATCTCAACAGCCTCTGTCTATCAAGATGTGGGATCAGATGAACCGAGATATCTTGAAGTTAATCGGGATATCAGCGGATGAGTTCATGCTAGTCGTTAATCGTTATATGTCTGATCTGCCGATGGAAGCGCCATTATTGCAGAAAGCGATGGGAATTCCAGTGACAGCAACGATTCCTGACTTTGGAGTCGAAGGCGTGATCAGTGAGATGGAGAAAACACTCCTGCTTGAGAGTCGTGACAAGCGAGTTAGAAGAAAAGCGGAATTGAGCTATGATCAGCTGGCTATGGCTGTTCAGGAACGTTTATTTGGAACCAAGTCGACCCTTGTAAAGGAGAAGCAGGGGATATGGAACAGACTAGTATCTTAAATAAATCCGTCTGGGGCTGGCGTGATAGTCCGTTCGTGATTCGTGATTATTTGGAAGAACATCAGGTAGTGCAGTTGGGTGCTGTTAAGCAGAACACGGCTATCCAACCAGATCAATCCACCATGTTTAACAAGGTTAATAACATGATCATTGAGCACTTCACAACTCGCTTCGAACATTGCAAGGAATCCGAGAAGAAGTCTTGGCTCAGCAGACAGCATGAAGCAATTATTGGCATGAATTCCGCGATAGATTGGTTCAAGCGAGAAATAGAAGAATTTCTGCGGAAAAATGGTCTGCTTGGTTGTCATTATCCTCCCTATTATTCAGATGTCGTTGAGGCTGTATATCAGGAAACATACGGGCTAGGCCCCATATCAACCTGGTGGAAGCATGAGCATTACAACAACTCACAGGCTGCTCGAATAATTGGAGTTCATATTTACTTTGAAATCTCTGGTCAACAAGGAGAGCTTCAAGAGATCAGCTATCAGAGCGAAGCAGATGTGCTTCGTGTAGCTAAACAATTAAGTTTACGTAACCCTACCACTTCTCTAAATGGACATAATCCATCACTTCAGATCGATATGGCAGACGGTACGCGCGTGACGATCATCATACCTCCTTGGTCTGTTAAGCCGATGATCATATTCCGTCACTATACGATCAAAAAAGTCAGCCTGGAGGATATCGCATCTTACGGGACGTATACGATAGAAATGGTAGCTATTCTGCGTGCGATTGCGAAGGGGCGAGGGACGACAATGCTATGCGGTCCTGTGAAGAGCGGAAAGAGCACGTTGTTGTCGGCTATGATTGCAGAACGTGAGACGTACGACAGGATGTTGATTATACAGAAGGATTTTGATGAGCTGAAAACTTCCATCCATTATCCGAAGCATGCTGTGATGGAGCTAATCATAACGCAGTCGAATCGATCGCAAATATTTGATCTGATCCTTAGATCGGATTATGAGTATATCGTAGTCGGGGAGATGAGGTCGCTTGAGGCGGAGATCTTCTTAAAGTCTTGTGAACGCGGGCTGCCTGGAGCATTGACGACTTATCATACCTCAGACCCTGCTGATATCCCCTCGCAGTTGGCGGATGTTGTCATCGATGAACAGCCGAGCAAGTCGCATCAGGCACAATGGCAGCGTGTAGCTAAGAATGTTCATTTCGCGGTCGTTATGGAAGAGTTGAAGGATCGAAGTAAGCGTTTGAGTCAGCTCACAGTATTTGATTGGAATGCGGAAACAAGACAATTTCATACTCACGATCTTGTTAAATGGAATGACAAAGCTATGGCATGGACTTATTCAAGCTGCATTCCTGAACGCGTTCTCGCGATTCTAGAGAAGTATGCACCAGCTGAAACGAAGCGCATGCAGGCACTTTTGTTGCAATTAGCAACTCAATTCCCGCATAACAAGGGGGAATGAGATATGGACTTTACCCTAATATTAGAGCGAATTCGAGAGAATCTTGATCTGGTTATTCGAATGATCTTAGTTGCTGGTGTACCTATCCTCATACTGTATTGGCTCGGTCATCGAATATTACCAATTTCGAAGGTATATAAGCCTGTCCGTTTGAAGGGCTATTTCAGTTATGCGGTTGCTGTGAAGAAGACGAAGCGGAATTCGAGGTGGACTAGGCATCTCATCTTGCTCTTGCGTTCGATATCTGGGGGTCAGGAACAGGACGATCATCTGCTCCAGCGATTTATCAATGTGACAGCTGGGGTATTTATGATGACCTATATCGGGTATGGATTCTGGACCAGTGTTAGCAACGGCGAATATAAGTGGTCGAATCTATTGGACAGATGGGCATTGATCATTTCACTCATGGCCAGTTTCATTCCATACTGTATGATGCGATTGAAACTGCACCGGATTCGAGTGAAGAACAGCTATGAATTAGTTCCGGCAGTCAATACTTTGTTATTGAAATATACAGAGTATCGAGGGAATCTGTACTATGCGGTCTTTGAGACATCAAAAGGGCTTCAGGGTGACATTTTGAACGCATTCATGGGCTTACTCCCTGCACTGCAGGGTTCAGCGAGTACAACTATAGAAGATGCCGTGGAGTTGTTCATGTATCGTATCAAGACAACATGGTCGATCCAGTTAGGCATTCTCATCCATAAATCTGAAGAGCAGGGAGATAACATCGAGATGGGGCTTCGCTGGCTGATTGCGGATATGAGTGAAGTTGCTAAGATTACCGAAGAGATCAAGTCGGATAATAGAGAGATTATTCAAATGGCCTACTTTCCAGCATTTCTACTACCAGCTGTTATTTATTTGAATCAGTATCCGTCGATGGGCAAGTCTTGGCATTATTATTTTCAAACGACAATGGGGATCCGGATGATCATCTTCACTCTGTTGTTTACATTGATCTGTGCGTTAGTGGCCTATATGATTCAGAAACCGCGAAATGAGGTGTAACTCGTGGCTGACAGCATCATCTTATTCTGGCTGTACCTCCTTCCATCCATTCCTGTTCTGTACCTGTCGTATATGCTGCGTAAAGCTCTTATTCCAAGACGGGTATCTATTTATTCGCAGATGCGTCACTACTTTGATATGAGAAAAGCGGATTTCATCGCTTATTATCAACGTCAGGACATGCACAGCCTATTTGAAGAAGCGGGATTAATAGCCAAAGGGATAACACCTGCTAGATTCCGAATAGCGAGAGATCTTCTATTTCTAGTCTTGGTAGTCGCGCTGAACGTCCGATATGTTGCTAATATACAAAAAGGGTATCCAATTGCGATGCTTGTTCTGCTGCTGGCTATTTATCTTATGCTCCATCTTCATAAGTCATTTCCCGTTCGTTATGTGTTATTGGGCTTAAAGAGCCGACATGATAGACATAAAAACACAGAGATCTTTATTCTTCAACAACTTATCTCCAATGAATATGCAGACCCTAAAACTTCTAAGCAAAATGTATACCACATGTTTCTGTACCTTCGTCAGTTTCTAACTTACACACGACCGGCAGTGGACCGGTTTCTAGAGCAGTATCCGTTGGACCCGCACAACAAGGAGAAGGCCTTTAAGAGCTTTGCTGTCATTGTAGGGACGAAGGAAGCAGAGTCGTTAGCAGAGATTCTGTATCAAGTGGATCAGTCTTCACCGGAGGAGATCCATGAGATATTAACGAAGCGATATGAGGAACTTAGGAAGAAGCGTCAGGAAATTTATCGAGGAACGATGAAAGATCGCGGTGTAATTGCTTACGTATTGACCTTCTCAGGTGTCATGATGGTCATTATTTGCGGACTGTTCGTTTATTACTTGGAATATCAAGATATGATGAATGCGACATATAACATGAATTGAAGGAGCAGGTTCTATGAAAGAGATTATGATCAAAATACTGCTCATAGCCATAGCTCTGTCAGCGATTATGCTGCTGATTGGCAGTTCATCGGGTGTATGGGGCGACAGTAAAACGATTCGAGATCGCTCGCATTCGAGTGTTACTGGAAACTTGGCTCCTCCTCCTTAATTCTTGCCATTCATCGTGATGATTAGTGAAGTCTCTTAAAGGAGGTGAGTAAGTTGAAAGATGTCATCATCAAAATTTTGTTGATAGCGATCGCTTTATCTGCGTTCACGTTCTTCGTGGCAACTGGTATATGGAGCGACAGCAACACAATCGATGGGCGTAAAGATACCGAAGTATCCGATGCTATTATCCCGCAAAATTAGTTCACATGAGGGTGTCTATATGAAGTCCGTTATGGTGAAATTGATTATTCTCGCACTGATTTGCTCCGCGTTCACTGTATTTATCTTCACAGACCTATTTGTATCCGCTAAGAATTCAAACTCCAATGTTTCTCGGCAATTACGCCAGAGCAATCTCCCATAATGACGAGTCAGCTGGAAGGGGCGAGTAATAAATGAAGGAAGTCATTGTGAAGTTGCTCCTGATCGCCTTGGCCATTTCCTGTTTAACAGCGATAGCTATTCCGACTATTTGGCAGGATGGAAAAGAGACGAAGAATAGAACCCAGGAATATTATTTTAATATGTTTCAGTAGGGGGTGAAGGGGGAGTGGTAGGCCAAGCTATTCCCCCGATACTTATGAAGCAAGCGATAACACTGCTGTTGGTATTTCCATTCATGGTATTCTTTATGTTTCAGCCATTCTTGAATGAAGTGGTTCATATGCGTGGAGTCATTCTGGAGAATGCTGCTCATAAATATGCCAAGCTCGCTGCTAGAGAAGGGTATATGTCCCCGTTGCTGATGAATCAACTGAAAAGCGACCTGGAAGGACTTCATATTAATACTTCAAAAGTCTTGGTTACAGGTTCGACGGATGGTCGAGTTACTAGAGGCTCTTATATTCAGGTTACTGTTGAATATCCAATCGGCAGTATGTTTATTCTGATGAATTGGTTTGGACGTGATGCTTCGACTGGAACGTATACATATACCGCTATGGAGATGTCGGAATACATTCCTTAATTGGAAAGAGGTCAACTTATGAAGTGGGCAATATTCCTTCTGTTTACTTCTGCTATATGTGCGATGCTTTGGATGTGGCAGGTGGATAACCATATAACTGAAACGGCATATATACGGCTGAAAAATGGATTAGATCGGGCGACTCACGACGCTGCATTGCAGATCAATTACGATGAACTGGCTCGAAACGGACGGATCGTATTTTCTGATGAAATGAATGATGCGCTATTGCAGTCGCTGCGACATAATCTGAAGCTTGATGAAAGAAATATGCCAGTCGCTCCCAATATGTTTCGGTCGACAGACGATTTACAGGTGCTTCATATTGAAAAAATTGAGACTGGATGTCCAGGAAGTGCGATAGGATTTCCTTGTATATATATGAATAGTGAATATGATTATATAGACTCCATACGAGGACCGAGTGTAGTCGCGATTATCTCTATGAGGCATCCGCGGCCGTTTGCTTTTTCGGCCGATTCGTATTTTATAGTTGGGAGTGCGCATGAATATGTAGGTTATTAGGCATGGCATGTCGCAACATGAAACAATCTGTCAAAATATGAGCAGGTTTGTGTAATTTTATGAAATATAAATAGTGGAATACATGATATACTCTAAACGTTAATGGTTAAAAATACCTATTTGACTGAGGTGGAGTTTGAATGCGTATTCGTGGTTTGATGATGTGTGTTCTTGTAAGTATGGTGAGTCTGATACTGTTACCTTCATCTAATACATTTGCGAGTGTGGAATTCAAGGATACTGCTACTCATTGGGCTAAGAGTGCGATTGTTCAAGCTACTGAGGAACGACTGCTTACGGGGTATGAAGATGGCACATTTAGACCGAATGCATCGATTAGTAGAGCAGAGTTTACTGCGATTGTTGCACGATTGCTTGAGTTACCTGTATCTGTTGAGTCTACAGACTTTAAGGATATTGCAGGCAATTGGGCTGAAGGAGCTATTTCATCTGCTGTACAAGCTGGTGTAATTGTTTCTAGTGAGTTTGGTAGTAAGTTCGAACCAACTAAAGCGATTACTCGTCTTGAAATGGCCAAGATGATCGGTAGAAGCCTAGCGCTGCAAGCAGACTATGAACTCTATCTGGAAAGCTTCAGAGGCTTATATAACGGAGATATTCCAGTAACGGATTGGAAGAAGATCAAGGCTGAGGATGTTCCTTTGGTGGGATTAGCTTACGGCAGCGGTGTGATCGGGGGATATCCAGATGACTCCTTTGGATTGGATAAGAATGCGACAAGAGCTGAAGCTACAGTGATGCTGCTAAGATTGAAGGATGCGAAGGAGAAGAATCCTGAAGAGTTTATGGCGTTAAGGGAGTTGAAGGCTGTAGCAGAAACAGGTTCTAATCTTTCGGTTGTTGAGCCGGAGTATAGGCTTAAAAGAAATTTAGTTGAAAAACCATTAGGGATAGAACACACAAGATATAATGCGACCGTTAAGCGTCTTTATGTAATCAACCATCACGAAGGGCATTATAAGAGCATCTACTTTAATAAGTTTATTGGTGAAAAGAAAAAGGCACAGGATCAATCAGTATTCGATTCAGAAGGTCTAGTAGTTGCTGTTACCGATCTTACTCCTACATATTCGGACTCAGTATATTTTACGTTTAGCAGTATAACGTTAACGCCACAAGGTTATCCAGATATAAATGGAGTGGATCAGAAGTTTGGTTATCGTGATGCAAGATCCTTCCTTAATCCTTATACTACTAAGGGTCTAACAGAAGAGTGGGTTTTTTATGGGAAATATGATAGAAATGAAAACTCAGTTTTACGTATGCTTGGAAATAATGCAACAAAAGGTTCGAGCACAATAATGATGACTTTTAATGGGTCGGTGGACCAATGAATCATAAAGTGAGTATTACTTTGTTGTTTGTTTTAGTCATTCAATTATTTGCACCAATATTAGGAGTTAAAGAGGTTTATGCAGCTATAGATAATGCTCCGTCCTCAAGACCCATTTATGTTACGAATCAAAACATTAATGAGCCAGGTTATTATTGGTGTCAGCGATATAATGGTGATTGGCAGACGGATAGTGCTTATGATGGTATAAAATACAGGAAAAATACTATTTTAAACGGTTTAAATCAACCAGAATTTAAGGATGAAAAAATTACTACACGCGCCAAAGCTGTTTTACCCAAATATTATTGGTATGCTGAAGATTTTCAGAAAGGTTATCATGAATTTGCATTAGAGTCGGTTGTTGAACCTGATATTGATGCTGTTATCTCTCTTACAGCAAGTGGTACAGCTGATAAAGATCCAAAACAAAAGCATTCCGTACTATTTACAGGTGTATCCGGTGCAGGTGTCAAAGGTGGTCCATCTGATAATATATGCGGTCATATGCCTGGATTTATCTATCCTTATAAGATTGAAATAAAATGGAAAGGTTATATACCGCTTTCTTTAGAAGTTGCGCCAACTCAAAAGAGTATCAGTATAAATGATACTTATAAGCTAAAGGCGACTTCCGTTTGGGGTTATAATAGCGGAACAAAAAGATATGAAATAAACCCATCTGAATTACAATTCAAGTCAAGTGATCATTCAAAGGTAGTGGTTAGCTCAGATGGTACGATCACTGGTATAGGCGCAGGAACAGCAATCGTTAAAGCGTATTGGTCAAAATGGGATCTAGCCATTTCAACTAAGGTAACAGTAATGGATGACGGTACCCCAGCAGGGGACTTCGATCCGGTTCCGAATAAGGTTCCATACGGCGATAGCTTCACACTTGTACCCAAGAACATTAACATCCCCTCAGGTAAGACTCTCAAATCCATTACATACAAGATCTATAACCCTGCACGAACTCAACACACTGAATTTTCAACCGGAACCATAACCAATGTCACGATTGACGCCTCGAAATATCCCCGCTTTATTGAAGACAAAGAACAATCCTATCCCATCGATATGTTCGTCACGGATTCTAAAGGGCGCGTATCACCGACCGTAACCAAAAATGTTCAGATCACCAAAAAGGGCGTTCCTATAGGCGGAGGAATAACAGGTGACTTTGAAATCACGCCATCAAAGATAAAGTATAGAGATACCTTCAATATTGTGCCTAAAGACATCAAACCAATCGATCCATGTAAATATACCAGTCATGTATATAAGATTGATCGGCAGGGGTATGAGATCACAACAAGTCCTATTACAGGCATGAATACAAAAAATAGGTATGATTACGCTAACTATCCTCCGAACGTCGGGGTAGGCTACCACGATGTGTATATGAAGATTTACAGCAGCTGTGGAGAGACGGAGTGGATCGGACCAAAGCCATTGATCATTGAAGATAACGGAAATAACACTCCACCGGTAATTAAGATCGGATTCGTAGATCCAGCTGAGCCAACAAAGCGATTAACTCAAGTCGTACAAGGAACTACTCTTGACTTGGTAAACATCTATGACGAATCGATTCCAGTACCATATGATGCGGATGGGGACGAGCTCGAATTTCTAGGCTTCGACTTCTCCAGAAGTACGCCGTGGGGGAAAACAATACCTTCTATATCCACTCAAGGGATTGAGGCTTATCACGGCATCTACATGGGTACGCTCGGTGTTCATCGAGTAGATGCAACGGCGAAGGACGCATTTGGTGGTTTAACAACAGCGACCACCTATATTAATGTCATTCCAGCCAATCCAATACCAGTTATTGAATGTCCAAAAGAAGTAACTGCAAACAAACAATACAATGAGGACTTATTTTCAAGTAAGTATAGCTATTCTCCTAAGAAATACGGACGGATCGATCATTCAAGGGATGAGTGGTTGGATAGACTGCCGATATTTAAAAATGACACTGATGAAGTTATAGACGCAAGGGTAGGCCTGCACGTTTATGATACGGACGGTTTAAAATCGTTAGAGCCAGCTTATTGTACAATTAAAGTGAAGCCCGATATACCGCCAATTGCAAAGCTGGATGTACCAGAAATGACGGTTCGGAATGAACCAGCTTCTATTGTAAACAATTCATACAGTCCAGATGGAGATAAGATCGTCACAGTAGAATACAAGTTCAAATATGATAAGCTGAATGACGGCTTTCATAATGACTCCTGGGAGAAGGTCTTAAGTATGGATTTGAAGGGCTTCGAGTTCTCAGCATCGAAAGTAGGTAAGTATCTGTTCTACACGAAGATAACGGAAGAAGGTGGACGATGGGCGGACACGTCGAAGGTGAATGAATCGATACTGACGCTAAACGTAATCAATCGATCACCAGAAGTTAGCTTCGATCTTTCAGGGATGAATAAGCAGCCTCCCGCAGATGACACCACCGTGTTTTCGGTCGAGGAAATGAATACCTGGGAGCTGAAGCAGACGAATTCAGATAGAGCGATGAACGTATCACGAGATCAGTCATGGACTATCCAAGGTGGTCTGTTGTATTCAGGAAAAGCTCGAAATTTTTATACAACATATCCTAATCCAACATACACAACTACATTCCCTACAGGTAATGGTGACTATTACTACAGAACATACTTCAATCAGTTGGTGGATTATGGATTAGGAACTAACGGACTATCTCCATATCGTGCAATCGATAAGACCAAACCGTATAAAACAGGTAGAATACTGACATTCGGAATGGAAACACCTCTATTTTCAAATGGATACGTATTTTACAGGTATTATGTAAATACAGGAACTGGTCCAAATGCAAGGGACTATAGATTTCATGCAATTCGAATGGAGGATGTACCGGAAGTTGAGCAGTATATCGGCAGTGGTGGACTCCAATGGAGATACAAAACACCGTATACACCGTTAGAGTTGACCGTATCTAACAGTGGATATTATGACGGAACATACCAGAATGCCGGACCAAAGTACGTTTCGCACTACAAAGTGGATGACAATTATCTCTACGTATATTTTTCAGTCGACTACTATGACCACGACGACTACATTAACAATGTACCAAAGACGACTGACTTCTTTGCGAAGGTGTACAGTCTTAAAGACTTAAGTCATATAGGTAATGTTAAACTTAGTGGATATTTAGGTCAAGTCGGTGATAACTTCCACTTCGGTACATCCACTTGGGGTTATTACTCTGGTAAATATCAGTATAAGGTAGATATAGGGTACGCAACTGTACTGGGTCAGAGATCAGTAACTACAAAGTACTTTGCTGACGGTAATCTCGCTAAAAACGAAATCAATGCGTATAAGCAGCAGGTACTAGTTAGCGAATCATCAGGTACTCCGGATTACGGTGACAGATATAGAGCACCTGTGGCTCAGCATAGCATGAAGCCTTATACAGAGAATCTTTTAGCAAAAGATATCTATGGCAACTCGTACTATATGACAGGTTATAGGTTTGACGGCAGTAACCAGTATTTGTACACATATCTATCACCTCGGTTAGTTAAGGTAGATACTTCAAATAAAACTGTTTGGTCTACGTCTCTGACTGCAGCTAATCAAAGTATCTTTTATCTTAATTGTCAAGTGGCCATTGATAACATGTTGAATAACGTACAGGGATGTCAGGGAGCTACGCGATATGACGTGGCAACGGACAACATTTTGTTTACCGAGTACTATTCTCATGATGGTTGGCACACAGGGTATATAGGATACAAGGTTAATGCTAAAAATGGGATTATAATCAGCAGAACTCCTGACTCAGGGGAAAAAATAACTCAATTTAGCGGTCGACAGTATGACTTTTATGGTCCTATAACTGGTAATAGCGTAACTGTTACCATAGAAAATAAACATAATCCTTATGGGTACCAGCCTGTTGCTGACGGAAAAGCAATTCAATGGTTCGAGGAAACTAACAACTACGACTCTTACTGGAAATTTAATATATTAACGGGTACACCCACCACTGAACCAAGAGTTATTAAGACTTTCACCAGTGGTCAGCTATTCAGTCCGATTGATCTATCGAATGTGGAGATGAAGTTTAACTTCAAGGTGACAAATAAGGATTGGGATAGAGAACGTTTAGGATTTTCATTCCGAATGCAGAGTCCGTTTAATAAGTATGCGATTGAATTTGATGGAACAAAAGTCTATTTGATGAAATACGTAAACGGTGCAGCCCACATCCTAGCTCAAAGCAATCAACCACTGCAGGACAACAAGACATTTAATATACGATTACGCACGTTAGGAGACAAGATTGAGTTTTATATCAATAACACTCCTGTATTTAATGTTACAGACGGTTCCTATGTGAGCGGTGCTTTTGGCTATTTCTCTGATAAAGCCTTCGTACACTTTGGCGCACTATCTTACAAACCTATTCAATCAGATGTGGTTGAGTGGATGGACAATTACGCGATCTGGGAGCCTTCAGGAGCTAAAGCAGAAGTGAAATACGAAAATATTAACTTCGATGATCCGGAAAAGGATCCGATGGCGGGAAAATTCACTTGGAGCTATAAACACACGCCGATGTTTTTACGTAACCAAGGAGTATCCAGCTTGGATGGTAAGTCCTTCGAATCGACGCAGCTGACCTTTGATAAAGTCGGACGTTATGTCGTGAGCTTACAGGCCAAGGACGATCCACATCCTGAATACCTGTATCCAGATAACAGATTCAATGAATATCGGATGGATTCCAACGAATTCGTGAATCAAATTACCGTCCATCGTCGGCCTGTAGCGAAGTTCCAGGTATCGCAGCAAGCAGATGGTATGATCAATTGGAATGACGAGAGTTACGATCCTGACAGATGGATGAGCCCAACAGAAATTAGTAAAGACAATACAGGCATCGATTATGCGCAGACACGAGGAATATTGGAGAGAAAATATTACTACATTTCTCCAACAGGCAAAGTCGTAGATGCGAAGCTAACCGCGCCGCAGGAAAAGGGAATGTACGAGATAGGATTGTCCGTCAAGGATGAATACGGTGCTTGGTCGCAATGGGCCGTAAACCATATTGATGTTGGTGTGACCATAGTAGATAGTCCCCCTCTTCCAGGATTCATTCCGAATCCGGTTGCGACTTATCGGAATGTAGACGTAAGCTTTCAATCGACGGCTTATGATAAAGAGGATGGTAATTCTCTCAACTTAGATCACAAATATTACATCAGTAATATGAGTGACGGAAAAGAGTCGTTAGCAAGTGCTAAGCGTGACATTTGGTACAAACAATTTTCTACACTGGGTACATTTAAGGTAAGACAGGTTGTAACCGATTCAAGTAATCAATCAGCAGAGACGTCTAAGACGATTCAGATCATCAACCGTGTACCTGTGGCGAATATTAGCTATCCAGATAGTACAAATCAAACGAAGCCGACATTGGTGGATACGTATACTCCAACGATCACTTGGACATATGCAGATGAGGATCTGGATCAACAAAAGCAATATGAAGTGAAGGTATACAAGTATGGTGGTATATTGATACAGTCCTCGGGTGTATTAAATGGTACTGCGCTATCCTGGAAGGTCAATGCTGCGCTGCAAGACAAGACGGACTATTATGTCGTGGTTCGTGTATTTGATGGCTATGATTGGGGACAATCTGCTCCTAAATATATGAGGATACATGTCAATAGCCCGCCAATTGCAGACTTTGATTACATACCAAAACCACCCTATGAAGGCGATACGATTAGATTCAGCAATAAGTCTACAGACCCTGACGGAGATCCGATGACTTACAAATGGCAAATGAGTGGTCCCAATTATCGATACCAATCATCTGCAACTAATCCGACTGTAAGTTGGATCACCCCGGGAAGTTACATGGTTACCTTGACAGTGTCTGATGGAATGGAAGAACACAGTATAACGAAGCAGATAGAAGTGCTGCCGCTCTGTATTCAAGGACAAGTAATGCATGCCAAGGAGTGGCTGAATCATTTGCAAAAGTGGAACGAAGCGAATCCTGATAAACAACGATCGCTGAATACTTTTTGGGCAGGAGAAAGCTTTGAGTTGGTCGCAAAGCCAACGGTAACAGGCACTGCAACCACAGCTGTGAGCATCAAGGTATATGCAGAGCGAATCGGTCAGGTGCAGCTTGCCAAGCGTAGTGAGGCTTCGTGGGAAGGGTATCTATCTAATGACAATACATCTACCGACTTGGCTATGTTAGCTGATGGGGAGTATTCATTTGTATTTACCGTAACGTATTCCAATGGAGTCCAGAAGACAACCACAGTTCCGATCAACATCTTAGGCAACTGGGATGAGTACTTCCGTTTCCATAGAAGCTTCTAAAATAACAACGCCTCGCGTGGTTCTCATCATGAGTACCGGCGAGGCGTTCTCTTTAGCCGTGCAAGTGTATTAATGAAGATCACGGAACAGACCGACAACTTTGCCAAGAATGGTAACATGATTCAAACGAATCGGTTCCATCGTGGAGTTCTCAGGCTGCAAGCGAATATGATCTTTCTCTTTATAAAATGTCTTGACAGTAGCTTCGTTATCTTCTGTCATGGCGACGACGATATCACCGTTGTTAGCAGTTTGCTGCTGACGCACGATAACGTAGTCACCGTTATGTATGCCAGCTTCAATCATGCTCTCACCGTGAACATTAAGCATGAATACCGTATCATCCTCACGAACCATGTCTAATGGAAGCGGGAAATAATCCTCAATGTTCTCAGTTGCAAGAATAGGTTCACCAGCGGTAACCTTACCGACAACAGGTACTCGTGCGATCGCGTGATTGAAGTTCGAATCTTCTCCGACCATATCTTGGCTGTTTAGAAGCTCAATTGCGCGCGGCTTAGTTGGGTCACGTCGAATGAAGCCCTTCTTCTCGAGTCGATCCAAGTGACCGTGAACTGTTGAACTGGATGCGAGTCCGACAGCCTCGCCAATCTCACGTACAGAAGGCGGGTAGCCTTTCAATCTAACTTCAGTGCGTATAAAATCAAGGATCGCTTGTTGGCGACTAGAAATCTTAGACAATAGAATCAACTCCAATGAGTGCGCTTTTTTTAAATTATACCATAGAACGACCGTTCGTACAAACGTAAGTTCTAAACTTTAGGGGAGATTCTTGTCCACTTTATAAGTGGCTATTCTTATCGATTAATCAGTTATAAGCATGTTATCTGTTTCGGTTAATGTAACCAAGTAAATAGCTCTTAACAAATATAGAGAACGTTTGTTCTAAAATGTTGTTGACTCAAACAAGTGTTCGTGTTAAATTAAGAACAGAGAACAGAACACACGTTTGGAGGACTGGTTAATCATGATGTATACAACTTATCGATCAATATATGCTAGAAGCGCTGTCAAACAACAACAAGCGAAGTCACGAGCTATTCGTTCACGCAGAATGCGTCGAACAGCTCTGCTCATGACATTATTTATAGGTTTATGCTTTACTTTTACCAACATCGTACAAGCGTTGACAGGAGAGTCAGATGCCGTAGTAGAAGCGGGAACACAAGTCGAGAGTGTCATTGTTCAACCAGGTGATACACTGTGGGGTATCGCAGATACTTATCTTCCTGCTGAGGGCAATTATGATATTCGTGAATACATACAAGATATAATGAAGCACAATGATATGAAAGCAAGCAATTTACAAGCCGGCGACGTAATTGAAGTACCGATACTTGCATCTAACTGAGTATTCATTTCTTCCTTATATATGATGCTCATGATGTGTTATAGAAGAGATTCGTATATAGAGCTTATTGCTTGACTTTGAATCACCTCCATGTCAAAGTATTAGTATTGGAAGGACAACTTGGAGGTTAGATATGGAATTAGAGAAATTGATTGCCCGCATAAACGAACTTGCTCGTAAGCACAAGACAGTAGGCTTGACTGATGATGAGGCAAGCGAGCGTGCACGACTGCGTGAACAATATTTAGTTCAATTTCGCGAGCAGGTAAGAGGCCATCTAAACACGATAAAATGGGCTGAAGATGAAGATCAGGATGGACAAGCGCCGTCGACATCGAGATTCGGTCCTCAATAACATGATCTCAAGGTACGGACAGCAATGTTCGTACCTTTGTTAGCGTACAAGAGCTTTAAGCTGTTATGCATTATATGGTATATGCCATTAATGAATCATAAGCTCGGCTCAAACGTATATTCCGTGTATACTGTTTAGTATAACTGAAGTATTTTTACTTAAGCGAATGAATTGTTCATGATTAGGAGGAGTAAGTACAACATGTCACGTAGCTGGGAAAGAAAAGTCCGCAAGAACAGTGCATCATTAAACAAGCAACGCCAGAAATCAGGCAAGCCTACACTCCACACCGGTGTGGAAAAGTACGAGCAATTTAAAGGTAGAAACTTTATTTTGCCGATTGTGCTCATTGCTATAGCGCTGTTATTCGCCTTGGTAGGCAGTGTTCCAGTTGCACAAGGTGCCCAGTCAGCTTGGCTCTATTGGGTAACGATCTTTGCTTATATCGGTCTAGGCTTGATCATCTTCTTCCGCAAGCCTTATCTCAAGATCGGCAAAGACTACGTTTCGACAACCAAGTGGAATCGACCTCGCTTCCTTTATGTCAAGGATATTAAGAAGATTACAGTTCAGCAAGGTTATGTCGTTATTGAAAAGTCTGGCAAAGGCAGCAACTGGGTCTTCTCCCGCTTCCTGAATCGATACAATACTGAAGAAATGGGAGAAGGCGTCATTAAATTTGCGGTACAACATCAAATTCCGTACGAGAAGGTATCGAAGTAAGCATAGGAGTGGGGCAAAGTGACGATTCGGGCGATATGGTTTGACTTGGACGATACATTACTATGGGATGAACGCAGTGTAGAGGAAGCATTCGCAGCAACGTGTCAATTTGCACAGGAAAAAGCTGGAGTCGATCCTGTTAAGTTGGAAGAGTCTGTTCGGGCTGCAGCACGCGACCTGTATGCTTCCTATGAAACTTATCCATTTACTCAGAATATTGGCATTAATCCATTTGAAGCACTATGGGCTCACTTTACAGGTGGAGAGCATAAAGAGTTTCGAATGCTGCAAGAGATTGTTCCACAATATCGAGCTGCGGCTTGGACGCGTGGCCTTGAAGCATTGGACGTGAAGGATGAGGAATTAGGGCGTGCTTGTGCACAGCAATTCATGGAAGAGAGACGCCAACGGCCATATGTTTATGATGAAACGTTTGAAGTGCTGGAACGTCTGCGACAATCCTATCAACTGGTGCTGTTAACGAATGGAGCACCTTGCTTGCAGCAAGAGAAGCTTGACGGTATTCCGGGCATACAGCAGTATTTTGACCATATCTTCATCTCTGGCAACTTTGATAAGGGTAAACCTGCGCTCAGTTTGTATGAGCACGGAATGAAATTGACTGGTATTCGTGCAGCTGAAGCGATCATGGTCGGGGATAAACTTACAACAGATATTCAAGGAGCGGTTAATGCAGGTATGCATAATGCTTGGGTAAACCGCAATGATAAACCGTTAGCTGGACCGGTACAGCCTGAGTATACGATTAAGAGTCTAACTGAACTACAGGAAGTTATTAATCATATCAACAAGCAGCAAACGGTTGAATAGAACAGTTGAAGGACTGGATCTTCATACGAAGATTCAGTCCTTTTTTGATGTCGCAGCTTCAGTGTGATAAATGTCATATTTCGTTCACATATACTGCTGTCTTTAGCTCAATTGAGTCATTACGTTCAAGAAATTGTTGGATATAATGGAAGTTATGATATGCCGTCTCATAGAAGCAGAGGAGTGAATGGTGAATGTGGAAGAAAGCCATATATATATCTAGTGTAGCGTTCGTACTACTAGCAGGTTGCAGCAATGAGCATGAAGGTCATGATATGGGAAGTTCAATGAATTCTCTTGCGATGATCAACGTCGAACTAAGCACACCAGAACAGATAGGATTGAATGAATCTGTAACAATCACAGCATCTGTTACGCAAAATTCTAAAGTTGTTGAGAATGCAGATAAAGTAGAGTTCGAATGGTGGATCGAAGGTGGGGAGCACCAAAAGGTAGAAGTAAAGCATAAAGAAAACGGTAAGTATGAGTGGTCTAATAAGTTCGATCAAGCAGGCAAGTATACCATCATATCTCATGTTACAGTTGGGGCTATGCACTCCATGCCAAGCAAAACTTTTGAAGTAAAGTAATGTAATCGCTTAATTAACGCTGATAAAAATAGAATAATATATACAGCGTTTACATGGTTAATTTCGATAATTCCCTATCTTTCCTATTGGGAAAGATTCTGTTACACTTATTTTCAAATATTTTTACATAGAGGGTGGGCAGAGGGATGAGAAAACCAACGTTACAAGAACGTCTACAGGAACGTATTCTAATTCTTGACGGTGCGATGGGCACCATGATTCAGCAAGCTAACCTTAGCCCAGACGATTTCGGCGGAGATCATTTGGATGGCTGCAATGAGATGCTCGTATTAACGCGTCCTGATGTCATTCGTGGAATCCATGATGAGTATTTTGCGGCTGGAGCCGATATTATTGAAACGAATACATTTGGCGCAACCAGCATCGTACTAGCAGAATATGATCTGCAGGATCGTGCACGCGAAATCAACCTCGCTGCTGCCAAGCTCGCTGTTGAGTCCGCTCGAGCATATTCAACGGCAGATCATCCTCGTTATGTAGCTGGTGCGATGGGGCCGACGACGAAGACACTGTCTGTAACTGGCGGTGTAACGTTTGATGCTCTTGTTGACAGCTATTACGAGCAGGCAGTGGCCCTCATCGAGAGTGACGTTGACGCGCTGCTATTGGAAACATCGCAGGATACATTGAATGTGAAAGCAGGCTCAATTGGTATACAGCGTGCCTTTGAGACAACTGGCATCAAGCTGCCGCTCATGATCTCAGGAACAATCGAGCCGATGGGCACTACACTCGCAGGCCAGAACATTGAGTCTTTCTATGTATCGTTAGAACATTTGAATCCGATCTCGATCGGGCTAAACTGTGCGACAGGTCCAGAGTTTATGCGCGATCATATTCGTTCACTGTCAGCGATCGCAAAGACGGCAGTCAGCTGTTATCCGAACGCTGGATTGCCCGACGAGAATGGACAGTATCACGAATCACCCGATTCATTGGCCCGCAAGATTGCAGCATTCGCCGAACAAGGATGGCTGAACATTGCCGGTGGATGCTGTGGGACAACGCCCGCTCATATTCGCGCACTTGCTGAGACATTGTCGAACTACGAACCGCGCCGTAAATATGGCGAGCATCCTCCTGCTGTATCCGGCATCGATACCGTATATATCGAAGACGAAGGCCGCCCATATATGGTCGGTGAGCGTACAAACGTATTGGGCTCGCGAAAATTTAAGCGTTTAATCGCTGAGGGCAAGATTGAGGAAGCGGCAGAAGTCGCTCGCTCTCAAGTGAAGACAGGCGCGCACGTTATAGATGTATGTTTGCAGGACCCAGACCGAGATGAGGCAGAAGACATGACGTCTTTCTTGCAGGAAGTCGTGAAGAAAGTCAAGGCCCCGCTCGTCATAGATACGACAGATCCTAAAGTTCTTGAGATGTCCTTAAAATATTCGCAAGGCAAAGCAATCATTAACTCCGTTAATCTTGAGGATGGCTTAGAGAAATTCGAGAGCGTTGTTCCGCTTGTACATCGCTATGGCGCAGCATTGGTCGTGGGTACGATTGATGAAAAAGGTCAGGCGATTACGCGTGAAGATAAGCTGGCTGTTGCCAAACGTTCTTATGATATATTAGTCCATGAATATGGTATTCAACCCGAGGATATCATATTCGATCCGTTGGTATTCCCTGTTGGAACAGGGGATGAGCAGTACATCGGTTCCGCTAAAGAAACAATTGAGGGAATCCGATTGATTAAAGCTGAGATGCCGCGCTGTCAGACAATTCTCGGGGTAAGCAACATTTCCTTCGGATTACCGCCTGCAGGTCGTGAGGTGCTAAATTCCGTATTCTTATACGAATGTACAAAGGCTGGGCTTGACTACGCGATCGTAAACACGGAAAAGCTGGAGCGTTACGCCTCTATTCCGGAACACGAGCGCAAGCTATCAGAACAATTGCTGTATCATACGAATGATGAAACGTTAGCGGCATTTGTGACGGCATTCCGCGACCGCATCGTGGCAAAGAAGGAGAAAGCAAGCAATCTCTCGCTTGAAGAGCGACTTGCTTCCTATGTTGTTGAGGGTACGAAGGAAGGTCTCATTCCGGATCTAACAGAAGCGTTGAATAATTATTCATCGCTTGAGGTGATAAACGGACCGTTGATGGCTGGAATGGAAGAGGTTGGACGTCTATTTAACAACAATGAGCTTATTGTTGCCGAGGTGCTGCAAAGTGCGGAGGTCATGAAAGCCTCTGTCGCGTTCCTAGAACAGTTTATGGAGAAAAATGAATCAGCGGTAAAAGGTAAGATCCTATTGGCCACTGTTAAAGGCGATGTTCATGACATCGGTAAAAACCTAGTCGAAATCATTCTCTCCAATAATGGATACGAGATCGTGAACCTCGGTATTAAAGTTCCACCAGATCAATTAATCGAGGCTTATCACCGTGAGAAGCCTGACGCGATCGGGTTATCCGGTCTCCTTGTAAAATCAGCGCAGCAAATGGTCATCACTGCACAGGATCTTCGTAATGCGGGCATCGATGTGCCGATCATGGTTGGTGGTGCCGCGCTGACGCGCAAGTTTACGAAAAATCGTATTATACCTGAATATGACGGGCTTGTTCTCTATGCAAAAGATGCTATGGACGGACTAGATATCGCCAATAAGCTGATGAATGATCAGGAGCGCAGTCTGCTCGTCGATGAACTCCGAGCACATAAAGAACGGCTGGCACTAGAGCAGGAGCAAGAAAATGAGCTTCCGCAATTGTCACGAGTCGTTCGTTCAAACATTCGTGAAGAGATTGTATATATTCCGCCTGATCTAGAGCGGCATGTCATTCGTGACATCGAGACGCAACAGATCGTTCCTTATCTGAACTTCCAGATGCTGTTAGGTCATCATCTCGGAGTGAAAGGCAAGATTGATAAGCTTCTGGAAGCTCGTGATCCGAAGACGCTGGAACTGAAGGAAACGGTTGATACGCTGCTGCGTGAAGGTTCGAGCAACGGCTTGCTGAGAGCCAACGCCATGTATCGCTTCTTCCCAGCACAATCAGAGGGCGATTCCATCCATATTTACAATCCAGATCATCTGGAAGAAGTGCTTCACACGTTCACATTCCCGCGCCAGCAAGTTGAGCCATATCTCTGCTTATCGGACTTCCTGCGCAGCAAGGACAGCGGTGTGATGGACTATGTAGGCTTCCTTGTTGTAACAGCGGGCAGCGGCATACGAGATCAAGCTGAAGAGTGGAAGAAGGAAGGACAATATCTGCGTTCGCATGCACTGCAATCTCTTGCGCTTGAACTTGCTGAAGGGCTTGCTGAACGGATCCATCATATGATGCGTGAAGCATGGGGCTTCCCTGACCGCGACGACATGACGATGAAGGAGCGATTCGGCGCTCGCTATCAAGGAATTCGCGTATCCTTCGGATATCCTGCATGTCCGAACCTCGAGGATCAGGAACCGTTGTTCAAACTGATGAAGCCTGAAGATATCGGAATTCACTTGACTGAAGGTTATATGATGGAACCCGAAGCGTCAGTGAGTGCAATGGTGTTTGCACATCCTCAAGCTCAATATTTTAATGTAGATAAAGCATAAATCAAATAATAAGTTGAATTTGCTCATCTCTTGCCAGCAGCCTCTGTATTCCTTTAAGAATACAGAGGCTTTCTTTTCTATAAGGGTAACGAAGAAACTAATTGCTGACTCCGCCTCAAAAATTGTGTATAACAGAATCAATAGTACTGCATTACAGATAACAGCACGAATGGAAGCTGCAGAATGGCGGGAAACTATACCTTTAGATACGATTAGATATGTTATAGTAAAAGAAACTTGAGGCATCGAGCCATTATTTTAATGAGAATGAAGGTGGAAGAGTGGATCTCTATTTCTTAGGAACTGGAGCAGGTACACCAACGACACGTCGCAATGTGAGCAGCTTGGCATTACGCTTATATGAAGAACGCGGCACCTTTTGGTTGTTTGATTGTGGTGAAGGAACGCAGCATCAGATCTTGCGTTCGCCATTGAAGCTAAGTAAATGTGAATTTATATTTATTACCCATCTGCACGGAGACCATCTATTCGGTTTGCCAGGGTTACTGGCCAGCCGTTCCAGTCAAGGAGCACAGACACCGCTAACGGTATTCGGACCGCAGGGCTTGGGTGATTATATGAAGACGGTATTCGGTGTCAGTCGAACGGAAGTAAACTATCCGCTGCTTATTAAGGAAATTGATGCTGGACCCGTCTGGTCTGATGAGCATTTTTCAGTAATAGCACTTCCCTTGGATCATCGTATTCAAAGTTTCGGATATCGCATTCAAGAGAAGGATCGTCCAGGTAAGCTCAAGTTTGAACTGCTGCGCGATAAAGGAATTCCTCCGGGACCGATCTATGGCCAACTGAAAAAGGGTGAGGATGTTCAGCTTCCTGACGGAGAGTTTCTGTTTGCAACATCTGTGCTGGGTGAACCGATCCCTGGCAGAACGGTAGCCATTCTTGGCGATACTCGACCCTGTGATAATGCAGTCCGATTAGCTCGGAATGCGGATCTGTTAGTCCATGAAGCGACCTTCTTGGACGATAAAGCAGAGAACGCTAATGAATTCGGCCATTCAACGGCTAAGCAAGCTGCGCAGATTGCAGTAAAGGCCGGAGCCAAGAAGCTCGCGTTAACGCATTTCAGTTCGAGATACAAGGACGAGGATATGATGAATGAGCTGCTTGATGAAGCTCGTCAGGTATTTCCCGTAGTTGAGCTTGCCGATGAGCATATTGTGATATCCATGACACAAACGTCAGAAGAGAATTCTGATGAGCTGCATGAAGAATAATACACTTTACAGGGAGGCGGCGATAAGCCGTTTCTTTTTTATAATCGGGAAATGTTCGCGTTGATTATTTTCCGGGAAAGCGCAGGGAATGACAACTTTGGTTGTCTTGAACGAATTATGATGAAGATTCAGCGGAGTTCGACGCGGGTTGTCGTCGCAAGAAGTCGAATTCTCATGCAAACCATGCTTGCATGGCAGTGCGGTGTTCATTACAATGAAATGAATGGAGTTACGAAAGGATTGTCAACATGAATAATGGACTACACTGTAAAAAAGAAGAACTAGCAAATCAACGTCTATGTGCGTTAATCGATTTAGATGGTACGATGTTTCACGGTTCGAATATGATTGAAGGGGCAGATGAACTCGTTACAGCACTTCACCACTGGAATGTGCCAGTATTGTTCGTGACGAACAACTCGACGCGAACTCCTGAACAGGTAGCTGCATTGCTCCAATCTATGGGAATACCTGCGGAATCAGATGATGTCGTAACTTCCTCACAAGCAGCTGCTGCATATATTAGTGAGCAGCATGTCGGTGAGCAAGTGTTTGTAATTGGTGAACAGGGCTTGAATCAGGCCTTGGATGAAATGGATGTACAATGGTCATCTGAACCTGAGACTGTATATGGAGATACGAAGTTTAATGTCGTGGTGCAGGGGCTGGACCGCAGCTTTACTTATGCGAAGCTCGAGGCAGCGTCAAGCGCAATTCGCGCAGGTGCTAAATATATCGTGACGAATCCAGATCTGAAGCTGCCATCAGACAAAGGCATATCCCCGGGAGCTGGCACGCTAACTGCGGCCATCGCTGCTGCAACGGACAGCACGCCTGTCGTCATCGGCAAGCCGAGTCGTATCATCATGGATGTGGCGCTGAAGAGACTGGGATGCACAGCGGAGGAAGCAATCGTGATTGGCGATAATATGCTGACGGACATTATGGCTGGTGCAAATGCTGGTTGTCATACAGCTTTAGTGTTAACGGGTGTGACAACAGAGAGCAATTTGGCATTTTATATAGAGAACACAGGGGTTTCTCCTGACATCATATGTAAAGACTTATTCGCCATGAAGCAATGGTTTGCAGAACGATATGAGCAGTAATCAGTACGATCAGAATAGAAACATGATAGATAGAGAGAGGGATGATGGCCAATGATGGAGATTCCAGATATAGAACTGATACGCAGAAAAATGGATCAACAATGGGTAGGTCAACGAATTCGCGGTGTGCATGTACAGCGTGAATCTTGGTTGACTGTCTCGATGGAAGAGCTTGCTGATGGTGTTGTTGGGCGAATGCTCTTATTTGTGGAGAGACGGGGCAAGGCGCTCATTTTCCATCTGGATGATGGCCGGCGATTGATGCTGCAAGTTGGATTCGGAGGCGAGATGCAAGCTTATCCAGTCCATAACGAAGAGACGGATAAGGCTAAAGAGGATAAACCTCAAGAGCATCTTGAAGATGGAGTTGTGTCATCTCATAGCGAACGTGCCGCAAAGGCGCAGCTTGTTCTGACGCTCGATAACGGTTCTTGGGAAGTCAGCGGAGCTCGCTCTTTGTCATTGCAGTGGATCACAGCAAAGGAACTGTCTGAACAGTTGAAGAAATGGGGGCCGGACCCGTTGTCTCGTAATTTGAATGCGGAAGTGTTCAAACGTATATTCGAGAAGCGCCGTACTGCGTTGAAAACAGCACTGACGAATCCTGCTGTGATATCGGGTATAACTCCTGTTGTTGCCGACGAAATATGTTTTCGTGCCGGTTTGTTGCCGAATGTAAGGACAGAGGTGCTTACGGAAGAGGATTGGAAAATTGTATATGAGGCGATGTTCGCTTGGCTTCAGGATGCAATTGAATATACAGAAACGAATCCTTATCAGTTAAATGGTCGCGTCGGAGAGTCATGCCCAACTTGCAGTGGGAAGATTGAGGAAATGACAATTGCAGGAAAGCCTGCAGTCCACTGTGCATCATGCCAATCTGAGCATGCTAAGCGTACCGAAATTATGGCTAACCACTAGACAGAAGAGAGGGATATCAATTGATTCATGTATATCTGGATGATAGGCGGCGCTGCCCTGAAGGCTTCGCGCTTGCTAAGAATGCTAAAGAATGTCTTCAGCTTCTAGAACTTGAAGAAGTGGATATGCTGTCTCTTGACCATGATCTTGGTTATGGAGAGCCGACTGGCACAGAGCTCGTGAAGGAGATGGTGCGTCGCGGCCTATATGCCAAGCGCATCTATATACATACGTCCTGTCAGACTGGTCGACAACGAATGTATGAGATGCTGTATACGAATAAGCCTGAGCACGTTGAGCTATATAACGAGTCATTAACGATGGACGCTTTGCGCGAAGCAAGCAGGAGCAAGTGATAAGCATGAGGGACATTAAACTGCCCGAACTGCTCTCTATAATAGATGCTGCCGATCAGGCAGGAGATGACGCGCGACCTGATGCGGTTTATGTGTACAGTCCGATCTGCGGCACTTGCAAGCTGGGTGAAGAAATGCTGCGGGTGGTACAGCACGCTCTGCCTCATTTGCGGCTATATCGGCTTGACTTGAACATGTCTCCTGAGACGGCTGCTCATTATAAGATTCATAGCATTCCTTGTCTTATGATATGGCCTCATCATTCCAGAAACGATAGTATTCCGGAACTGCATTATGCACTGCATTCCGTCACTCATTTGTTTGCATTGCTCGGGGGAGGTAGAATGGATGATTGAACTGCAACAGGTCAACTTTTTACGAGGCGAACGTACGATACTGGACGATCTGAATTGGAAGACAGCGCCTGGAGAGCAGTGGGTTATCCTCGGGCGTAACGGTTCAGGCAAGACGACATTACTTGAAATGTTAATGGGATACCAATTTCCATCTAGCGGTATAGTAAACGTGTTGGGCCATCAATATGGGCGATGCGATGTACGTGAGGTGCGCAAAGAGATTGGATACATTGGTCAATCTTTAGTGGAGAAGCTCACCTTGCGAGATCCTGTATGGGAAATAGTCGCCTCAGGGATCCAAGCCTACTTGCGATTGTACGAGGTGATACCTGAGGAATGGAAGACTCGGGCCTTCGATAATTTGAGATTAGTAGGTCTGGAACATTTGGCGGAGCAGCCGATGTCTGTTTGTTCACAAGGTGAACGTAAGAAAATATTGCTCGCCCGCGCGCTAATGAGCAATCCTAAGCTGCTCGTGATGGATGAGCCATGCTCAGGTTTAGATCTATATGAACGTGAAAAATGGCTGCAGGACTTGGAACAGCTTCGCGACCGTCATATTCATACGGTATATGTAACGCACCATTTAGAGGAAATCGTTCCGATCTTTACGCATGTCGCGTTGTTGGAAGGCGGCCGTTTCGTAGCTGCTGGTCGGAAAGAAGAAGTATTAACAGAAGAACATTTATCACACACCTACGGACTGCCGGTAGCAGTCGATTGGCTGGATAATCGCCCATGGGTTCGATTAAAGTCAACGTAGGGCTGGAGGAATCTCATTTTGACAGAGCAAATAGAACATAATAACGCAGCATCACAGCTTACGGCTCACTATGAACACGGATCACATTGGATCATTACGGCTAATCATAGTTATATTCCATATGCGCAGGAAGAGCTTCGACGTCGATACGGTCAGTTGAAGAGCCAGATCTTCGTGCCTGGGGAAGTCGCCCTGATGGAGCTTCCGGATGCTGCAACAGAGATATGGCGTCACCAGGTCGATCAGCCTGCGATGTTCATTCGTGACATGTTCCCGGTGATGGCGGTATTGTCCGCTGAAGACATTCAAACGGAGGAACAAGCTGCTAGACTGTGGGACAAGCTTATATCCGAGAGCGGCATTATGGTGGAAAATGGCGCTAAAGTGTCCGTTCACCTGCGACGGAGCAAGGGGAAGGAAGAGACGGAGCTGAATCAGAAGCCATTGTTTGAAGCTGCACTGCAGCAGCGAGGACTTGAACCAGTACTGCGGGCGCCGCAATGGATATGGTCTGTCTTCATCCATGATGGCAATCTGTACACGGGCATTGCTTCAATAGCGGATCAAGGCTCAGACTGGCCGGGAGGCGCTATTCGCTTTCAACGCGAGGAAGGTCAGATCTCGCGTGCGAAATTCAAGCTGCTCGAAGCGGAGCACGCTTTCGGCTTGAGCTTCGCGTCATATCGCAACGCGCTCGACATTGGCGCTGCCCCAGGAGGCTGGACAAGCCTGCTGCTCGAACGCGGGGTGCATGTAACGGCGGTTGACCCAGCGAAGATGCACGAAAGCTTGCAAGGGCATCCGCAGCTGCAGATCTTTCAGCGCAATGCGGCCGAGGTGGCGTTCGAGCCGAATGAATTCGATCTGCTCGTCTGTGATATGAGCTGGAGCCCGAAGCATACGGCTCAGCTTGTAATCGAGTTGCTGGATGCTGTAATGCCTGGCGGTACCATCATTGTGACGGTGAAGCTGATGCATAAGAAGCCTTTGCAGACGATTCGCGAATGCATGGCGATGTTTGAGGAGCATTTGCACATTCTGCGTGCGAAGCAGTTGTTCCACAATCGCGATGAGATCACACTTTATATGATGAAGTATTAATAG
This sequence comes from Paenibacillus sp. EB106-04-04-XG159, assembly GCF_058791835.1. NCBI lineage: Bacteria > Bacillati > Bacillota > Bacilli > Caryophanales > Paenibacillaceae > Paenibacillus > Paenibacillus sp. EB106-04-04-XG159. Next base: position 56,763 of record NZ_JBYTDY010000007.1, read on the forward strand.
CGTTAACTACTAACGGTATATGATGATCAGTCGAATATAGATTAGGCAATAATCATGCAAAAGTGAACTTACGCTAGACAAACTATTTTCGTTGGCATATAATGGCATCAATTATACACGTCTAGTAAGGGAAAGCATCCCGAACAATCCTGGCACCAGGAGTTGTTCGGGATGTTTTGTTATATATGATGTTGAGTTTCGAAGGAGAGAAGAGTGGATGGGGACGATAAGTACGAGAGCGCATTCACGTTTAACTAGAGGCATGCTGTTCCAAAGGAGATATCGTATTGTTCGCCTTATTGGCAGCGGTGGGATGAGCTACGTCTATGCAGCGATGGATGAACGATTGATGGGTAAGCAATGGGCGATTAAAGAATCCATTCCGCTTGAATATGATCGAGATCATTTATTTCGCGAAGCTCAGTGGCTTACTGCTCTGCGGCATGCAAATCTGCCGATTATCGTTGACTTCTTCCCTCCTGACGCGAGTGGCCATGCTTATCTCGTCATGGAGCTCATTGAAGGGGAGACTTTGGCAGAGCGAGTGAAGAGCAAGCGCATATCTTTGCAAGAAGCTGTATCGATAGCGCTTCAATTATGTGATGCGCTTCAATATCTGCATCAGCAGCAACCGCCTATCATCTATCGAGATCTGAAGCCGTCTAATGTGATGCTGACGAGAGAAGGGGCGGTCAAGCTGATTGACTTTGGCATCGCCAGGCAGCACGATGTGCGCGCTGATAGCGATACAGTCAAGCTGGGAACAGTCGGGTTTGCTGCGCCTGAACAGTACGAAGGCAAGCAAAGCGATGCTCGGACAGATCTTTATGCGGCTGGCGCAATATTGGCCTATATGCTGACAGACGGTAAATGGTGCGGAACAGTAAGATTTCGGAGTGAAATGGTTAAAGAAGCGGCTGATGAAGAGTTCGGCAGCATAATTGCTAAGCTCCTATCACCTCGGCCGGATGAACGTTATGGATCAGCAGCTGAGCTTATGGAGGAGATTCGAGCTTACGCTGAAAGTCACATCCAGAATACGAGTGGACACAGTATCGGTAAGGTTTGGCCAGATGAGCTGCCCAATAGACATAACGCCCTTTCTCAACTTTCACGGTCACAAGGAGCTGTAGTCGCGCTGCTTGGCGTATCGAGCGGTTTAGGTACGACGCATACAGCCATATCGATTGCGCATGCCGCTGCAAGATTGTTCAAGGGGCGAGTTGCTTATGTGGACACGGTAGGAGAGCAATCCGCGACTGTGGCAGCACTCTCTCGTTCCATGGATTCGTCCGGTACAGAGCTTCGAAGCGAGCAGCCATACTTATGCAATGGTGTTCACCACATTCACTTATGTACAGGAGAACAGGGGAAGTATGGCGCCATTCATCGTATCGACAACCTCATGCAACAGTGGCAATCCCAATACGATCTCATCGTTCTGGATCTGGGCAGCGGTCAAGAGCCCTCTCGGATGACAGAATTTATGCGTGCGACGAGCAGTTGGCTTGTGGGCAGTGCTGCGCCTTGGAGGCTGCAGCATATGGACGAGGCATTGGCTTATTTGCAGGAATGCAACTATAAACGCTGGAACTATCTAGTTCCGCACGCTTCGACGAGCAGCTTGCGACAGCATCCCGCACGTCCTGTATGCCAGCGGGTGATAGGCTTTCCTACCTGTGTAGACCCTTTCAACGGCCATGCTGCTATCGATCAGTGGCTGTTGAAATGGATTTTGCCAAGCTCAACGATGAAGCCTCGTTATTGGCTAAGACGGTGGCTGCGCCATCGCCCCAAGGACTCTGTCCAGCGCGATGCAGCCCATTAACGAGAAGAGGTTGTCCCATTAGTAGAAGTTCTACTGATGGGACAACCTCACGGATCAGCGCAACGACAAGCGTGGCTGCCTTATTCTCTAAGCATTAATTAAAATAACCAAGATAATATTCCTCTTCAGTTGTCCGGTTCCGCTGATTATCATGGGAAGGTGTCTTACTGATGTTTTTGATGTTATTGCTGTTATTGCTGTTATGGAGCACACGTCGAGCTGTAACATAAGAATTGTCCCAAGCTGAATCGCTTAGATTGGAATAAGTTACTCCAGGATCTCCATAGGTGTGCAGCAGTTTGTCATTGCCTGCATAGATCGCCACATGACTGATCTTTCCTTTACCTCGTCTGCCGGATGAGAAAAACACGAGGTCTCCCTTTTGCAGTTCAGAACGTTTTACAGCTGTTCCTTCGTTAGCTTGCGTATATGAAGTGCGCGGCAAGTCGACACCTACTTGGCCGTATACATATTGCACGAAAGATGAACAATCAAAGTTTTTCGTTTGATTTGTGTCCGCGCCAAACTTATATGGTGTACCTAGATACTGATTGCCGATCTGAATGACCTGGTCCGCAGTGCTTGTACTTAAAGCGTTGAACTGACCATTTGATGTTGAAGAAGGATGTATTGTGCTATTAATATCGACTGAGCTCGGATATACGGCTGCCTCATGAGATAACGCTTTTGCTGACGCAGGTCTAGACAAGATAGAAACTGCCAGGAGGCAGGAAATGATGGCAGCGGCTTTAGACCTATTCTTGAACGAAAATGTCATATTTGTCACTCCTTAGTTACGATTTGTTACTAAAGAGTATATCAGAAGTATATATCAACACGCATATACTAAATGATGTAAATTATTCTTTTCCCTGTGAAGCATTTTGAACATGCAGTAAACTTTTCTGTGTGAAATATGAAAATAAAAAAGAACCTCCAGCCGCTATAAAAGCGGTCCAGAGGTTCTTTATAACTGAAGATCATGATCGTCAAATGTCAAGTTAATCACGGCTGGCAATGATCAAGATTGTTCCTTCACGTACTGAGATCGTACCTTGGGACTCCACAAGCTTGTTGCTGATGCCAAGAGATTGCCCTATCGTAAGTGAAGCATTATGCAGCGGATAAGCGAACCCTTCCAAGTCGATACCCTGAACTTGTGAAGATAAGGGGAGCAACGATACATAAGGATAGCCTTCGTCCAAGATCGATATGCGGCTGTCTGTAAGCTGAATTCGATTATTCGCGTCTTTAATTTGCATCGGAATGCTAAGCTCAAGCGCTCGTTTAAGCAAATGAATGTTAGCAAGTGTATGATCTAAACGAGTCCCCGTCGCACCCAAGAGCAGAATTGACTTCGGATTTCTATTCACAGCAGCACGAAAAGCGAGCTCTGTGTCGGTATAGTCTTTGTCTATCGGATCGCAGGCCTCGAACACTAAACTCGAATGGGTAATTCGTTCAAGCTCTTCCGCATGTACGGAATCGAAATCGCCAAGCGCAAGATCGGGCCGATATCCGTGTTCAATTAAGGTTAAAGCACCACGGTCCGCGCCGATGAGGAAGTCTGATTCCTGAATATCTGCAAGTACTTGGCGATCAACATGACCGCCAGCCACAATAACGATACGTTTGTCATGAATAAGAGTTGGTTGGAGCATAAGTTACCTTCCTTGTATGGAGTAGCATGTAGTAGTTAAACTTACTTACAGTATATAGCTTAATTGAATGAATACCAATAGGTGTACAGCAGTTCAACAAGAGTAGAAAACGTATAGCTGAAAGGTGAGTAATTGATCTTCGCTGCCTTATATCGTTACAATAGAGAAAACGGATGTACATAGGAGTTGGATCGTATGATTAAAGTATTGTTTGTATGTCTTGGGAATATTTGTCGTTCGCCAATGGCGGAAGCAGTGATGCGGCATAAGGTTAGCTTAGCTGGACTTGATAGTCAGATTCAGATTGACAGTGCGGGTACAGGAGATTGGCATATTGGCAAACCGCCTCACACTGGAACGAGAAGTCTGTTGGATCAGCATAAGATTGACTATAAGGGGATGCAAGCTAGACAATTGCATGTTCATGATTTCAAGGATTATGATTATATTGTCTGTATGGATGAAAGCAACGAACGTGATGTTAGAGGGTGGGAAGGCGCATCCGGCGCAACAGCAGAGATATTCAAGTTCATGGATCTGCTGCCTGAAGAAATAGAACGTAATGTACCGGATCCCTATTTTACAGGCAACTTTGATCATGTGTATCGTCTCGTTAATGCTGGTTGCGATCAGCTGCTTAAACGAATTATGAATGCTCAACACTCAGTTGAGTGTTGAGGGAAGTGGAGTTCCGTCTGGGGACTCCATTTTATATGAATAACAATAAGCAGTGTGAATCTGAAACGAAAATTAGTGTGCAGCGTATGAAATTAAACGGGAGATGCTGATAAATAGATAAGAGACAATGATCTGTAGAAATTTTGATTTACATTCGCTATTGAAGGGGAGTAGATAGACCTTGGAGGGGGAAAAGCAAAGCCTCAGCGCAAAGCTGCTGCGATTTTTATTACATTATAGATTAATTTTCTTTTTACTTGTACTGCTGCTTATCGGGTTGAATATCTTTGTGTTTAATCGGATATCGTTCATTTTTGTACCCTTAAAAGTTATACTTGCAACTATTTCTTTACCAATCATGTTGGCAGGCGTAGCCTACTACTTGCTGAATCCAATCGTTGACATGCTGGAGAAGAGGAAAGTTAAACGAATCTACGCTATACTGCTGGTCTATTTGCTGATAGCTGGATTAGTTACATTTTTGGTGGTCGCAATTATTCCATTTGTTCGCGATCAAATTATTAGCTTAGTAAACAATCTCCCCATTTACTTTTCTGAAGTACAGAAATTGCTGGAGCAGGGTATTGCTAGTGACCTTTTCGTGCAGATCCAGCAAAGCCTAGATCTTAATTTGCCTGACTTAATGCAAGATTTCACCGCCAAATTATCAGAACTTGTTAACAGTACAGTTCATGGCATTGGATCTGTGGTTGGGACAGTAACACATATCGTGTTTACCATTGTGCTTGTGCCATTTGTGCTGTTCTATCTTCTGAAGGATGGCAAGAAGCTTCCAAGGTATATTGTCAGTTTCTTTCCGACCGATCTTCGAAAGCGTACTGCCAGTGTTTTGTCTGAAATGAACGGACAGATCAGCTCGTATATTCGCGGTCAGATCTTGGTAAGCATGTGCATCGGTATGTTACTATACATTGGATATTTGATCATCGGTCTGGACTACTCGCTGGTGCTTGCCATCATCGCAGCATGTACAGCAATCGTGCCTTATCTAGGACCTGCTATCGCGATAACACCTGCGCTGATCATTGCATTAGTTACATCACCGATCATGCTGTTGAAAATGATTGTCGTGTGGACCGTTGTTCAATTGATAGAAGGAAAGTTCATTTCGCCTCAAATCATGGGTAAGTCGCTAAAGATTCACCCGCTGACGATTATCTTCGTAATCTTAATTGCGGGCAATCTGTTTGGTATTATGGGCATCATATTAGCGGTACCGGGATACGCAGTGCTTAAGGTAATCGCTACACATTTGTTCCGCTGGTTTAAAGAACGTTCAGGTATATACCAAGAATCATAATAACAAGAATAAGGCTCCTATTCGGACTTGTTGTCTGGATAGGAGCCTATTTGATATGGGCAGATTAGAGTAGGAAATGACGAAGCGCATCAGGGATATGCTTCTGCCAGAAGCCCCATAAGTGTTGACCATCGTGTTCTTCATAATGAACATGAGCTCCGCGTTCCGTGAACAATTGACGAGCGCTGCGATTAAGATCAACAAAATCAAACACTCCACGATCGGTCTCAAATGCTGTTTCCTGCAGTCCGACAATCATAAACAGGTGCAGCCACGATAGATCAGTCTGTTTGCGGATAATCTCCTGCGAAGCTGGGTAGTACGCACCGGATAAAGAGATGACTTGTCTGAATTTATCCGGCGAACGCAGTGCCGCATGCAATGATGATGTTCCGCCCAATGAATCTCCAGCTAGAACAATATCGGTCCATTCTTGACGGACAGGGAACAAGCGTTCAATGGTCGGGACGATATCTACAGATAACGAGGCCATATACGTTTCAAAACGTTCTCCATCTGGTGAATATTCAGAAGTGCGAATTTTCTTATCGACATCGATTCCAACTACGATAAAGGGTTCAACATCGTCATCAATAATGATGCGATTGGCGATGGTAGCTACTCGGCCGAAATTGAAGAAATCCTCTCCATCTTGGCAATAAACAACGGGGTACGTCAACATCTCTTGATAGCCTGGCGGCAAATAAACGCGCACATCGCGTTTTCTGGATTCAAGTAGTGGACAATCGATTACATGCTTAACAATGGTTCTCTTTAAATAAACGTTATCTGTCACTGTTTGTCACTCCATGCAAATTTTTGTTTGAATTGGTTAACACTAACGTAGATGGAAGGGAACTAGAAATTTTTTCTTTTTGTTCGTGAAATATCCACCAAGTTCACTAAAATTAGTATTGATATTCACAAATCAGTCAATTTTGTTGCACTCTGTTACATTGTGAAAATATGTCTGTTATAGCAACACCGCAAAATAAAACGCATAAATTTCGCGATTCCTTTGACTTATCGACTACAACAGGTGTATGATAATGATATAACAGAGATCAAAATTCTTCAAACTATTTATTGAGGTGAAAATGATGAGCAAGCTCCCATTCGAAGTTCAAACGGAAGATGTAACTCCATTAACCGTGTTGTCTCCTGAAGGAGAAGTTGTTAATCCGGATATGATGCCGGAACTTAGCGATGAGCAATTGAAAGAAATCATGTACCGTATGGTATTTACTCGCACATGGGATGAACGTGCGATTAACTTAGGTCGTCAAGGCCGCCTTGGCTTCTATGCGCCAGTATCTGGTCAAGAAGCATCGATGGTCGGCAGTGTATATCCGCTTCAAAAAGAAGATTTCGTAGTGCCAGCATATCGTGACATGCCTCAGATCGTATGGCATGGATTGCCGCTCTATCAAGCTTTCCTATATTCTCGTGGACATCAGCACGGCGGTCAAATTCCTGAAGGTGTTAACGTATTGATGCCGCAAATCATCATCGGTGCGCAAATTCTGCACGCAATGGGTATCGCTAAAGGCTTCAAGCTGAGAAAGAAACCGCAAGTAGCGATCACATACACAGGTGACGGCGGTTCTTCCGAAGGCGATTTCTACGAAGGCATGAACTTTGCAGGTGCTTATGAGCTCCCTGTTATCTTCTTCGTACAGAACAACGGCTATGCGATCACAACTCCATTCGCGAAGCAAACTGCAGCGAAATCCATCGCTCACAAAGCAGTTGCTGCAGGTATCGTTGGTATGCAAGTTGATGGCATGGACGTTCTTGCTGTTATTAAAGCAGTTCAGATCGCTGCTGAACGCGGTCGCAAAGGCGAAGGCGCAACTCTGATTGAATCGTTGACATACCGTTTCCGTCCGCATTCCATGGCGGATGATACGACAAAATACCGCACGAAGGACGAAGAGGCAGAATGGTCAGTTAAAGACCCAATCGAACGCTTCGGTAAATTCCTGGCTGCTAAAGGACTTTGGACTGAAGAAGACACAGCTCGCGTGAAAGAAGAAGCGAAAGCTAAAGTCAACGAAGAAATCAAACGTGCTGAGAAGACAGAGAAGATGACGGTTGCTGGTTTGATCGATTCGATGTTCGAAACAACACCACAGCATCTGGAAGAGCAAAAAGCTGATTTTCAATAATCATTCGGTTTGATATAGATCGTAACAGATAGGCAAAGAGATCTTTGCTAAAACGGTAGGGAGGACACGATTCAATGGCACAAATGAATATGAAAGAAGCGATTCGCGACGCAATGCGCGTCGAGCTTAAGCGTGACGAGAACGTTCTCGTATTTGGTGAAGACGTTGGACACGTCGGCGGTGTATTCCGTACGACAGAAGGTTTGCAGAAGGAATTTGGCGAAGATCGAGTGTTCGATACTCCGCTTGCAGAGTCCGCAATTGGCGGTATGGCATTAGGTCTTGGTATTCAAGGCTTCCGCCCAGTAGCAGAAATTCAATTCGTTGGATTTATATATGAAGCATTGGATCAAATCTGTGTGCAAGCTGCACGCTTGCGTTTCCGCTCTGGCGGCCGTTACAATGCGCCAATCGTATTCCGTACGCCTTTCGGCGGCGGTGTTAAAGCGGCTGAGCTTCATACAGATTCCTTGGAAGGCTTGCTTGTACAAACTCCAGGTATCAAGGTAGTTATTCCTTCTAACCCATATGATGCTAAAGGTTTGTTGATCTCCGCGATTCGCGACAACGACCCAGTATTCTTTATGGAGCACTTGAACTTGTACCATGCATTCCGTGATGAAGTACCTGAGGATGCATACACAGTTGAGATCGGTAAAGCAAACGTTGTGCGTGAAGGTAAAGACGTTACAATCCTTGCATACGGCTTGATGGTTCACACAGCGATGAAAGCTGCTGCTGAGCTTGAGAAGCAAGGAGTTCAAGCAGAAGTCATCGATCTTCGCACGTTGATGCCGCTTGATATCGATACGATTGTTGCTTCGATCAAGAAGACTAACCGTGTCATCATCGTTCAAGAAGCACAGAAAACATCTGGTGTTGCTGCTGAAGTTATTGCGCAAATCAATGAAAAAGCAATTCTGCACCTCGAAGCACCAGTGCTCCGTGTAGCAGGTCCAGATACGATCTATCCATTTGCGCAAATCGAAGATCAATGGCTCCCAACGCCAGCGAGAATCGTAACAGCTGTTAATAAAGTACTGAACTTCTAATAAATAGAACTGTAATTGAACGTAGGAGGTTTTCATCGTGGCTAAGTTTGAATATCGCTTCCCAGAACTAGGTGAAGGGTTGCATGAAGGCGAAATTATTAAGATGCTTATTAAGCCTGGTGATAAAGTAACAGACGACGATATCATCATGGAAGTACAAAACGATAAAGCGATTGTAGAAGTACCTTGTCCGGTAAACGGAACAGTGCTTGAAGTGTTGGCTAAAGATGGTCAAGTCATGCACATGGGTGAGGTTGTTGCAATCATCGACGCGGAAGGCGAATTGCCAGATCAACCAGAAGCTGAAGAAGCAGAAGCACCTGCAGCAGAAACAGCTGCGGAAGCACCTAAGGCTGCGGCTCCTGTAGCTGCGGTACCTGCACGCGAAGTATTGGCAACGCCAAGCGTTCGCAAGCTTGCTCGCGATCTCGGCGTGAACATCGCTGAAGTTCCTGGAACAGGCAATGTAGGCAAAATCACACGCGAAGACGTTGAAGCATTTGCTCAAGGCGGAGCACCAGCTCCTAAGGCTGCTGAAGCACCTGCAGCTGACAAAGCGCCTGCAGCTAAAGCGGCAGTAGCAGCTGCTGATCGTTTTGTAGAAGAAGAGCGCGTACCATTCAAAGGTATCCGCAAAGCGATTGCGAATGCAATGGTTAAATCCGCATACACTGCACCGCACGTTACAATTATGGACGAAGTGGATGTTACAGAGCTCGTAGCATTCCGTACTCGCTTGAAGCCTATGATGGAGAAGAAAGGCAAGAAGGTAACTTACCTGCCGTTCATCGTAAAAGCATTGGTAGCAGCTTGCCGCGAATTCCCGGTTATGAACGCAATGATCGACGAAGAAGCGAACGAGATCGTCTACAAGAAATACTACAACATCGGTATCGCGACAGATACAGACAACGGCTTGATCGTTCCTGTTATTAATGACGCTGATCGCCGCAGCATCTGGATGATCGCTGACGATATCCGCGACTTGGCAGCACGCGGCCGTGAAGGCAAGCTTGGTCCTAAAGAGATGAAGGGCAGCACGATTTCCATCACGAACATCGGTTCCGCTGGCGGTATGTTCTTCACTCCGATCATCAACTTCCCTGAAGTTGCGATCTTGGGTACTGGCCGTATCTCCGAGAAGCCAGTTGTGAAGAACGGTGAGATCGTACCGGCTTCTGTAATGGCATTGTCCTTGAGCTTCGACCACCGTATTATCGATGGCGCGACAGCACAAAACTTTATGAACTATATCAAGCAATTGCTCGCTAATCCAGAATTGCTTGTAATGGAGGTGTAATCAATGGTAGTGGGAGACGCATCTTTAAATATTGATACATTGGTTATTGGCGCAGGCCCTGGCGGTTATGTAGCAGCGATCCGCGCTGCACAGCTTGGTCAAAGCGTATTGATCGTAGATAAATCCGAAGTAGGCGGCGTATGCTTGAATCGCGGATGTATTCCATCCAAAGCGTTGATCAGCGCTGCACACCAGTATGAAGTAGCGAAGCATGGTTCTGACATCGGAATCAACGTTGAGAACGTTACTGTAGACTGGGATAAAGTTCAAGGCTTCAAGTCCGGAGTTGTGAAAAAGCTGACTGGCGGCGTTGGCGCCCTGTTGAAAGCAAACAAGGTGCAAGTGTTCAAAGGTGAAGCGATGTTCATCAACGAAACAGAAGCGCGCTTGTTCAACGATCAAGAAGCGCCTCGCTACAAGTTCAACCACTGTATCGTAGCTACAGGATCCCGTCCGATCGAACTGAAAGCTTTCCCATTCGAAGGCCGCATCCTGTCCTCGACAGAAGCGTTGTCCTTGCCTGAGATTCCGAAGAGCATGATCGTTATCGGCGGCGGCTACATCGGCGCTGAGCTTGGTCAAATGTACTCCAAGTTCGGTACTAAGGTAACTGTCATCGAAGGCGCTGATATGGTGCTTCCAGGCTTCGATAAGGATATGACTTCAATCGTTGCTAAGAACATGAAGAAATCGAACGTCGAAATCTTCACAGGTGCGAAAGCAGAATCTGCTACGCAAACTGAGAACGATGTAACGGTTAAATTCACTGTAGGCGGCGAATCGAAAGAAGTTACAGCTGATTATCTGCTTGTTACAGTTGGCCGTCGTCCTAACACAGACGGTGACTTCGGTCTCGATATGATCGGCGTGAAGATGACGGATCGCGGATTGGTTGAAGTTGACCATCAAGGACGTACTAGCATTCCGAATATCTTCGCTATCGGTGATATCGTTGCTGGTCCAGCACTTGCTCACAAAGCATCCTATGAAGGTAAAGTAGCGGCTGAAGCGATCGCAGGCATGCCTAGCGTCGTTGATTATAAAGCAATGCCAGCTGTATGCTTCACAGATCCTGAATGCGCAAGCGTAGGCTTGTCGGAGACGGAAGCTAAAGCTCAAGGCAAGAATGTGAAGTCCGGTAAGTTCCCTTATGCAGCAAATGGCCGTGCTTTGTCGCTTGGCGGCAGCGTAGACGGATTCGTGAAGATCGTAGCAGATGCTGACACTGGTATCGTGCTCGGTTCACAAATCGTTGGACCTGAAGCGTCCAACCTGATCGCTGAAATGGGTCTTGCAGTGGAAATGGCAGCGACAGTCGAAGATCTGGCGTTGACAATCCACGCGCATCCAACACTTGGTGAGATCGTTATGGAAGCAGCAGAAGTAGTGCTCGGCCATCCGATCCACACAGTGAAGTAAGCTCTTTTCTCCAAGATTTGGTTCTTGTATGTAATGGTTCTAATGCACATGGTGCTTCCCCCCCCGCATCCGGTTGGATGGCGGGGGATTTTTTTGTACGTTGATAAATTACGATAACTCCCAATCGCGCAACCTTAATTTTTTTGTTAAACTATAGTTTAAGATTAAATAGTAGATGATCGGAGTGGATATAGAATGAAAGCTTACTTAGCATTGCTAGAAGACGTATTGGAACATGGTGTTCATAAAGAGGATCGTACAGGTACGGGAACTCTCTCGGTGTTCGGGCGCCAATTGCGATTTGATCTTCAGGAAGGGTTCCCGCTTGTGACGACAAAACGCTTGCATCTGAAATCAATCGTACATGAATTGCTGTGGTTCTTAAGCGGCGATACGAATATACAATACTTAAAGGAGAATGGCGTTCGCATCTGGGATGAGTGGGCAGACGAGAACGGCAATCTTGGGCCTGTATACGGTTCTCAGTGGCGTCATTGGGAAGCGAAGGATGGCCGTGTCATTGATCAGATTGCGAATGTAATTGAGCAGATCAAGAACAATCCGGATTCCCGCCGCTTGCTCGTATCCGCATGGAATGTGGGCGAGGTCGATAAGATGAAGCTTCCTCCATGCCATTATGCGTTCCAGTTCTACGTTTCGGAAGGTAAGCTTAGCTGCATGCTGAATATGCGCTCTGTAGACACCTTCCTCGGACTGCCATTTAACATTGCGAGCTACGCGTTGTTGACTCATATGATCGCTCAGCAGTGTGATCTGGATGTAGGGGAATTCATATGGTCTGGCGGTGATGTACACATCTATTCGAATCATGTGGAGCAGGTCAAGACGCAATTGGAGCGCGAACCATATGCGCTGCCTAAGCTCGTGATCAAGCGGAAGCCGGAATCGATCTTCGATTATAAGTTTGAGGACTTTGAATTCGAAGGCTATACGTATCATCCGACTATCAAAGCGCCAATAGCTGTGTAGGAAAATGGTGTGATCATGCAATCGGCATCATAACAGCACTAGATGAAGGAGCATTCGTATATGGGAATTAGCATGATATGGGCAATGGATCGGAATCAGCTCATTGGCAAGGATAACGGAATGCCTTGGCGTTTGCCGAATGATATGGCTTTCTTCGTTAAGCAAACGAAAGGCAAGACGGTTGTGATGGGACGCAAAACGTTTGAGTCGATTGGCAGTAAGCCTCTGCCAAAACGACATAATGTGGTGCTGACACGAAATACGGAATGGACGCATGAAGGAGTCGATGTCGTTCATTCGATCGAGGCTGTGCTGAAGCTTGCGCGCGAGGAAGATGTGATAATCATCGGCGGTGCTGAAGTCTACAAGCAGTTCATGCCATATGCGGATCAGCTATATGTTACATATATAGATGCTGAATTCGAGGGAGATGAATATTTCCCGCCATTTGACGAGTCGAATTGGACGATTGTTGAAGAGCTGCCAGGTACAGTTGATGACCGCAATCTGTTTGCTCATCGCTTCGTCATCTACAAAAGATTGTTATAAAGCTGAAAGAACATCGCTATCACAGGAACGATTCCATCCGTCATTCAGTGCAAATGATACGCTTAATACTCTATGGGAAATGCGTTGCCGATTCCATAATATAAAATGAAGGCTATTATAGGACCAGCTATGTAACATATAGCTATAGATATGAAGAATAGAATCGGATAGACATGGGGGAAGGATGTATGTCAACACCAACAGGCTTTATGGAATATGTGCGACAGATTCCCGCAGACCGTGATCCTTTAGAGCGTATCAAGGATTGGGAACAATTCCATAAACATATGAGTGACGAAGAATTGCGTATGCAAGGCGCTCGCTGTATGGACTGCGGTACACCATACTGTCATACAGGCATCGAGATGACGGGTGGAACTTCTGGATGTCCAATTAACAACTTAATACCTGAGTGGAATAGTCTCGTATATAGAGGACTGTGGCGAGAAGCGCTTGAGCGCTTGCATAAGACGAACAACTTTCCAGAGTTTACGGGAAGCGTCTGTCCAGCGCCGTGCGAAGGATCTTGTACGGTCGGACTCATTGACAAGTCCGTTGCGATCAAGACGATCGAGCTGGCTATCGTAGATCGCGGCTTCGATGAAGGATGGATTCAGCCTGAGCCGCCTAAACAGCGCACAGACAAGAAAGTCGCTGTCGTCGGCTCCGGACCAGCGGGACTCGCTGCTGCAGCGCAGCTGAACAAGGCTGGGCACTCGGTTACGGTATATGAGCGCGCGGATCGGATTGGCGGCTTATTGACTTACGGTATTCCGACGATGAAGCTCAGCAAGGATGTGGTACAGCGGCGTGTCGATATCCTTGCAGCAGAGGGCATCCGTTTCGTAACGAATACGGAGATCGGCAAGGATATCCCCGCGGAGCAGCTTCAACAGGACTATGACGCGGTTGTATTATGCGGCGGAGCTACGAAGCCGCGGGAATTCAATATCGAAGGACGCGAGCTTCAAGGCATTCAGTATGCGATGGACTACTTGAACGGTACGATTAAGAGCTATCTGGATTCGAAGCTTGCGGACGGGAATTACATCAATGCCCACGATCTAGATGTCATCGTGATCGGCGGCGGAGATACGGGCACAGACTGCGTGGCAACCGCGCTTCGTCACGGCTGCCGCAGCATTACACAGTTCGGCACGCATGCGAAGGCGCCGCTCGAGCGAGATTCGATCGCGAATCCGTGGCCGCAATTTCCGAATGTGTATACGCTCGACTATGCGCAGGAGGAAGCTAAGGCGCTGTATGGACATGATCCGCGTGAATTCTCCATCATGACGACGAAGTTTGTCGGAGATGAGAACGGGCGCGTGAAGGAGCTGCACACGGTGCAGATTCAGCGTACAGTGACCGAGGACGGTCGCAAGGTCTATGAACCGATTCCGGGAACAGAACGCGTATTCCCAGCTCAGCTCGTGTTGATCGCGATCGGTTTCGACGGACCGGAGCGCATGATTATCGATCAGCTCCAGCTGGAGACGGATCGCCGCTCGAATGTGAAGGCCGCATACGGCGCATATCGCACCAACGCTCCGAATGTATTCGCAGCGGGCGATATGCGCCGTGGTCAGAGCTTGGTCGTATGGGCCATCAATGAAGGACGCGAGGCTGCTCGTGAAGTGGACCGTTTCCTGATGGGTACCACCTTGCTGCCATAATCCTATACTGCATGAAGAGGATGTTTCATGAGGGTACACACAAGTGATTCAACCTCGTGACATGCGCTAAAGAACCTTCAACACCACTTTATGTGGAGTTGGAGGTTCTTTTTATCTGAATACTTCGCATGGAACCTTCGCACTCGCAGTCGTTGACTCTGCGATATAAACGAAATAAGCAGAATAACATTCACTACGAAGCCAATAATGGTTTCTGTGCCGGTTACACACAAAATATGCCTTTTATGTTCACAATGATTCAGATCATAGTATTATTAACATATAAGACAAGATGAAGTTTTGTGGCGACTATGTTATGAAGAGGAAGGGTTATGTCTGTGAGCTCTTATATGACTTTACGATTGATAAAAATGCTGTGCGGTAAAGCAGGATATGAAGAAGGACAAGCCTATCACCGAGCTAATCGAGTACATTTTTACGATTTTGACCCTGATTATCCTATTTTCGATGCAGTTGTAAAAGCTGGTAGCGAAGATGTTCAGGTGCACGTTAAGATAGACCGCAACGGTGATGTGAACGCAAATTGTTCATGTTGTTCCTTTGCTTCTTCATTCAAGTACTGCGAGCATGTCGCTGCGGTGCTATTAAATATTGCGGAGATGCAGCAGGATGGTAAAGTGCCAATCATTTCAGAGGATAATGATACGGATGATAGCCGCGATAAGGTAGAGCGTAATCGTGGAGATCGTACTGATTTCAGCGATCATTCGGTTGTATCCTTACGAGATATGCGAATTTCGAACAGCGTGATGGAGTTGTTTAGCCATAAACTGCAGCGCTCAGGCAGCGGCTCCATTTTCGATACAAGAGAATGCCTAGAAGTCGAATTCACGATTAAACCGTTTGCTTACGGAGACGAGAAGTTCATGTTTGGTGTGGAAATGAAGCTGGGACCCAAGCGACTGTACATCCTACAGAGGATCCGAGATTTCCTTGATCGAATCGATCGCGGCGTTGCGTACGAATTCTCTAAATATTTTACATATGAACCAGAGCGCCACCGCTTTCACCCTGAGCAAGCAGCTGTGATGCAGCATCTAGCGCAGATTTATCGTCATGAGAAGATGTACCATGCGACGTCTAAAATGAATTACGCATCATCCATCAGCTTAAGCGGTGATCGGATGCTGTTAATTCCGCCATTTTCGTGGGAAACATTGTTTCCGCTGCTAGAGAAGTCACCGATGGTAAAGCTTCAGCATAACGGAGTGACTTATGATGGACTTCAAGTCTCGGATGAACTGATTCCGCTGAACTTTGTGTTTGAACAAGCTGGTGTTGAGGGCTATCAGATGGATATAGAGGGTTTAGAGCAAGTTACCGTGATGGAGGATTACGGCGTTGTTATTAGTGAGGGGAAGCTCATTAAGCTGCCAGTGAACCATTGCAATCGTCTGTCTGAAATGAAACAGCTGCTCGATGCTTCCTTTAAGCCTCAGATACAGATTGCGCCAGAACAGATGGAGCCGTTTATGGAACAGGTTATTCCGGGGCTGATGAAGCTAGGCAGTGTGCGTATCGCTAAAACGGTATCCGATCGATTGATGCAAGTGCCGCTTAAGGCGAAGCTGTATCTGGATCGAGTTAGAGGGCGTTTGCTAGCAGGCTTGGAATTTCATTATGGCGAGATCGTCATTAATCCATTGGAGGCCAATGGGTACAGGCGAGGTACGGAACATATTCTTGTTCGTGAAGGGGAGAAGGAACATCGTATTCTGGAGCTTATGGATCAATGCTCCTTCGCAAAGACGGAATACGGTTATTTTCTGGATGATGAAGATTCTGAATATGAATTCCTGTATCACATCGTTCCTCAGTTGGAACCGCTGGCAGAGATACACGCCACTACTGCCGTTAAGCTTCGACTTTTCAAGGGGAATGCTGCACCTGTTATTCGCGTTAATGTTGACGAACGAACCGATTGGTTGGAATTTAAGTTCGAGATCGATGGCATCCCAGAATCGGATATTCGCAAGCTCCTTCAGACGCTTGATGAGAAGCGCAAGTATTATCGTCTTCCTGACGGTGCGTTAATGCCTCTTGATAGTCAGGAGTTTCAAGAGATCGTACGCTTCATGAATGATACAGGGATTCGACTTCGGGACTGGAAGGGGACAGTGGCTCAACTCCCGGTTGCTCGTGGTCTGCATCTGTTGGACTCTCAGCCGTTAGGCAGCTCAGTCAAGCTAGGCAAATCATTCCGTAAGCTTCTCGAAAATATGAGGAACCCCGATAATTTGGATTTCGCAGTACCCGATCGTTTGGACGGCGTGCTCCGGGACTATCAGATATACGGCTACCAGTGGATGAAGACGTTAGCTCATTATCGATTTGGCGGCATTCTTGCTGACGATATGGGCCTGGGCAAGACGCTGCAAAGTATCGCATTTATCGTTTCTGAACTGGAAGTGATCAGAGAGCAGAAGCAGCCTGCGCTCATCGTTTCACCATCCTCACTAGTTTACAATTGGTGCAGTGAGATTCAGAGGTTTGCTCCTGAGCTTCGCGTGACGATCGTTGACGGCAATCGGACGGATCGAAGCTCGTTTCTGCAGGATGTATCGGAAGTGGATGTACTGATAACATCCTATCCGTTGCTGCGCAGGGACATTGCGCTGTATGAAGAGCAGACGTTTCATTCGCTGATTCTGGATGAAGCGCAGGTATTTAAAAATTACTACACGTTGACAGCGCATGTTGTGAAGGAGATAAGAGCGAAGTATCGCTTTGCTCTCACTGGAACCCCTGTAGAGAATCGACTGGAAGAGTTGTGGTCCATATTCGATGTGGTGTTCCCGGAGTTGTTCCCAGTTAGAAGGGAGTTCAATGACTTGCCGAGAGAAATGGTTGCCAAGCGCATACGTCCGTTTCTTCTGCGGCGGTTAAAGTCAGATGTTCTAAAGGAGCTTCCTGAGAAAATAGAGTCTGTGCAGGCCTCTGAACTGCTGCCTGAGCAGAAGAAGCTGTACATGGCTTACTTAGCACAGCTGCAACAGGAGACTTTGAAGCATCTTAGCGAGGATGGCTATCAGAAGTATCGGATTAAGATATTGTCCGGGTTAACGCGCTTGCGTCAGCTGTGCTGCCACCCAGCCTTATTCGTTGAGGGCTATGAGGGAAGCTCGGCCAAATTCGAACAGCTCTTGGAGATTATAGAGGAGTGCCGCAATTCAGGAAGGAGAATTCTATTGTTCTCCCAATTCACGTCGATGTTGGACATTATCGGGCGCAATCTGGCTTATCAAGGGGTTCCGTATTTTTATCTGGATGGGCAGACGCCTTCTGCTGAACGCGTTCAGCTCTGCAACCGATTTAATGACGGGGAAAGGGACCTGTTTCTTATCTCGCTAAAAGCCGGCGGAACAGGGCTGAATCTTACCGGAGCAGATACTGTTATTTTGTATGACCTATGGTGGAATCCCGCGGTGGAGCAGCAGGCAGCGGACCGCGCTTACCGGATCGGACAGAAGAAGGTCGTGCAGGTGATACGTCTCGTCACACAGGGGACTGTTGAGGAGAAGATGCATGAGCTTCAACATAAAAAGATGAAGTTGATCGAGGAAGTGGTTCAACCGGGTCATGAGGAGCTATCCACCCTTACTGAGCAGGATATACGTGAAATATTGATGCTAGGATGAGAGGTCTCTACCGTTCAATTGTTAGCGCTTAGGCACATAATGAGGCTGAGATGTCCTAAACCGACGTCTCAGCCTTAAAACTACTTAGTGTGCGAGTTGCTGATTTGGCGGATCACTGTAAAAAAACGATTTCAGTCGAGGGGAATTAGGAATTTATCAAGTCCACTTATTGAGCTGGTGCGTAGAATAATGCAAACTTTGTATGATTGAGCAACCTAGTGACACAGTGAATTATTAGACATGGGTAGATTAGGAGTGAACATTTAACGTGGTTAATTATATCTGATCAACCATTTTGAGTTTTTATTTGAACAGCATATTTAATGGAGTTAAATAAAATTCGATATCAAGCGAAGTATCTTGGAAGTTCCCTTAACAGCAGTGTTTTTGACCTGAATCATAATCTAGGAATGATATTTAATGTAGTTAATATAAATAATTGTCACTAGTTCACATTCCTCGCCCATTTACATATAATCCACGCTTCCTCGGTTCACAACACTTCAAGAATAATACTCAATAAAGTACAAATCCTGCGTTATGAAAGCACAAGTGTAAATGATTGAATCCAAATGTACGGTGTTGATTGTGTATGCTTGTTCACAAACGCTTGATGGGATCTAACTAACGCCATTCAATTATGCTGTGATGTACAACAAACTTCATTGTACATATATATTTCATTGAAATCGCAAAACAGTTGTATTGCGACTGATTACCCCTATCGTTTTAGAACATAATTTCACAAGTAAAAGTGTACATCTTTAAGTTAGGATTTATGGTTTTTCCCCGTTACAGCGGGCGAAACTCGCAAGTTAGGTGAGATAACGGGGGGAAACCGTGTTACAGAATCGAGGCCGTGCAGAGATGGGGTGGCTCGCGCGAGATAACAGGTTTTTACCCCGTTACAGCGGGCGGAACTCTCAGGTCAGGTGAGATAACGGGGAAAAACCGTCTTACAGGGTCGAGGCCGTGCACGGATGTGAGGGCTCGCGTGAGATAACAGGTTATTACCCGGTTACAGTGGTCGGAACTCGCAGGTCAGCTGAGATAACGGGGAATAACCGTGTTACAGAGTTGAGGTACAGCAGGGATGGGGAGGCCAGAGCGAGATAACTGGTTCTTTCCCCGTTACAATTTGCATGAAAAGGGAGGCAAACGATGGAATTTAATGTGGAAGAAGCAACGATCCGGCTGCGGTTAGCGTACGCTTTTGAACAACAATATCTTGCTCGTATTCCTCCCAAACTTAGTTGAATGACGAGAATTGATCGCTAAATCGATAGATTGTTGATTAACAAATTTTGAGTTGCTATGCTAGTATCGTCTATTCTTATCAGAAGAAGTTGCATTTTACGAAATAGAGGAGAGATATCAGTGAATAGTTCACCCAGCAAGCAATTTGCAAAAACCGACAACCCCATCGAGATGGACTTGCCGGTAGAGATTCCTTCATCGACTCCAACCGTCGTGCAAATTATGGTACAGCAAGCGTTCGGACACGCGCAACCGCCGGTATCGAATGAAGTGCTCCTCCCTTCGGGGACGTGGGGAAAAGTAATCCTTACGATTACGGGCACGCAAGCCGGGCGCCAGTTTGACCGGTTGATGCAAGTGTGGGCGGACAATACGCACATTTTTGTCGGTTGTACGCCGGAGCCGTCCAAGGAAGGGATCCAGTGGAAGATTCAAAAGGATATTACGACATATTTGCCCGTCCTCATAGACGAAGTATCGTTTACCGTTAATCTGGAAAATTATCTCGACGAATTGCATACCGGCATTCCGCTGATGTCCGTTTCTTTGGAATTTTATCCTGCAGATTCGATTGAACCTGCACAGCGGAATCCGTTGGATCGAGGCGTTCCAGACAACATTGTCCCTATTGCACTCAGCCATCAGACTCATACCGTCAATAAAGAGGGGATCATGGAAATCGAGCTGGAGCTGCCGGACGATATGAAAGAACTGTACCTGGATTTGTACGCTATTGCCCAAAACGACGATGAGTTCTGGTGGTCGCACTCGGCTGCTTTTCGCGAAATCGAAATCTACATCGATCAAATTCCTGCCGGTTCCGTATGGCCTGAAATCGTATTGTATACAGGGGGCATTAATCCGCTGCTATGGAGGCCGGTGACCGCCATCCGGACGATGAACATGCCGCCGTATCGCGTGAACCTGACGCCGTTCGCAGGTTTGTTAGGCGGCAAACATATGTTAACGATCAAGGTTGTTAACGGAGTTAATTATTGGCTCATGAGCGGCTCGATGTTCCTGTACCGAACGAATGGGTCACCTACAACGGGGAAAATAACCAAGAACACGCTTGCTTATACGGGAGTGTCGTTCCAAGGAGATGCCCCGATGCTTGGCTCGGAAGAAAATAAATTTACCAATGAAGAAGCCGGAAACAGCTACCAAATCGAGGGTGTTGTTGAAACGTCCGAAGGTTCGTACGTGTCCTCGGTTTCGTCCAGTTTTCGCATGAGTAACGATCAAACGAAATGTGAAACGGGCCATTGGCAGCTCGGGCACAACGCTCAGGTGGTTATCACCGAAGAAAAGTTAACCGGCCCTGGGGGAAAAACAACGAAGCTCCATCGGGAGATTACATATACCGCGGATAGCGCGATGTCGTATTTGCGTGCCGAGGAACCAACGGCGATGAGCATTTCCTCCAACTTCAGCCAGACGATCACGGAACTTCATAGGTTGGAAGATTCGGACTTGAACGAGCCGTACCGGAGTCATTTATATATGAATACGCAAGGGTATGCGGTACTTCAGAGATCGCCTTCGCAGAGCGATGTTACCGATGGGTCGACGACATGCCATATCGATTTCAAAGATTCGAACAACAAAAACTACCAGCGCACGATCATGACGCATGGCGGCTTCGAAACGTACAGAGGCGAGAGCGACAACATGTTCTTGACTCGTTATGTTTAGAATCTACTGTGGGCTAACGGACTGAGATGCCGATCTTTTTTTTAACTGGAGAATATGTGGTTAATATTCGCTGGTTGGGCTTCCATTGTGGAAATAACAGGAAAATGTACATTTATTAAAGAGTCTACCGACCCGATTTGAGGGGAATTGGTGAAATTAACCACATGAAATCTAGTTGTTATCACATACCAATAACCTGACCTAGTAGGAGACACCCAGTTTAGGCCCATCAAGCGGGAATCCAATCGAAGAAGCGGCAGCTTTGATGCGAGAAGGGGTTTTTCAAAAATTAACTTGCAATGTTCATGAACTCCAAAGAGTCAAACTTAGCTTATAAAAAGGACCTCATTCCCACTTATCAGGGAATATGAGGTCCTTCCTTTTTTTTTGGCGGGTCCACACTCCGTGGGAACGCTCTTTAAATGCTACGTTCAACCTAAAGCAGAAAATCCTCGCAAAGCTCTAATTGCCGAGTGGCGAAGGGCAGATCGCCGTGTCCGTCCAGAGCAAGAGCCAGGTTGCCAAGCGTAGACATGATCGTTCGAGCGGACAAAGCAAACGCAAAAGCACGCCGATCGGTTATGATTCTCGGATGATGCAGCATGTATTGCAGGACAGGATGCTGTAGCCCGTGAAATAAGGCTAAATTTCCGACGTAAGAAGCCAGATCCCAGTACGCGGGCATAAGGGAAACGTCCTCAAAGTCGATCCAGCGACAGCCGGTAGCGGTGGGCAGCAGGTTGCGGGTATAGGTATCGCCGTGAGCGGGCGTTAATTGTTCCGGTGTCATCCGCTGCATGTGGTGGTCTATCTCGTCGAACGCATGTATCAGTTTGGCGATTCTGGAGTCGGAGGAGTGAGCGGCTAGCCGCTGTGCTGCTGTCCGAACACCTTGCCATACGTCAAGAACGGGCAGCGGTACCGCGAAGCAGTCCAGTGCTGCAGAGAGGTGGTGCACCATTTCTACCGCATGCTCAGGGGCAAGCTGTCGCGCAGGATCGAGCTTGCGCCGCTGCTCATTTTGTATATGTTCACGCAGCGGTGGTTTACCGAAAGCATCGAGCGGACCGGGCTCGTAGAGTGATGGATAGGCTGCTGGTAACATCGGCCTAAGGAGGAGGGGGTATGCTCATGCATGCTCCCTTTTATATGTGCTGATTATATAGAAACTCTACCTTGTTGACTTGAACTCATTTAATAGAAAATAAGTTGGATGTCGGGTTCAAGTGTTGCATCCCGGATTAAAGAGTGGTACAACAATACGCAATAAACTAAACATCATGATTAGTAAAAGGGGAATGTCAGTGGAAAATCTATTAATAGAACCCTATACGCCCGAAAGGGATAAAGCTGCGATCAGAGCCATGTTGTGTGGACATGAACAGTTTGACGAAATGTTTCAAAAGTGCGAAAAAATGTTCTGTGACGGCATTTTTGTTGCTCGTTTCAACGGCGTAACCGTAGGTTTTCTCTCATTCGATGGTCTTAAGAGAAAAGCTGAGACAACGATATTTGTCATGAAGGAATACAGAAGAATGGGTATTGGTACCGCACTTATTGCAAAGGTGGATCAATTGCTTTCCCAAAGCGAAGCAGTAGAACGTTCGATGGGTGCGTGTGTAGAGGGCGACCGTTCTTCTCTGCAATTTTTATATAAAAACGGTTATTATATCAGTTATTCGTCTTACATTATGGAACGTGAAGGCGGACCTCTTCCTGAAAGCAATATTGCGGACAGGCAATATGAAGATGATGATTATGTTGTATGTCATAATATTTGGGAAGTATCATTTTACAAAATGCATGAGCACGTCGGTATTCTGCCATCATATTATTTTCCTCCTAATGAGAGGGAGCGGAAACGTTTCGCGGAAGACAGAAATAACAGATTCGTGATGCTTGTCGACGGTGAAATCGTGGCGGTCGGAATAATTGACGGCAGTGAGCTGAGTCATGTCTCTGTTCGACATGATCTTCAATCGCGTGGTTACGGCAGAGCTTTTGTTTCATTTCTTGTCAATGAAATCATCCGTCGCGGTGAAAAAATCGTGAAGCTGGGGGTTGTCAAAGGCAATCCTGCGAAAAAATTGTATGAGCGTCTTGGTTTCAAAGAGAAGTCTTTAACCCATTGGCTAACAAAATATTATAAACCGGACACCCGATTGAGCAGACCGCCAAGCGATATATCCTAAAATAACTCGCTGAGCTGAGGGTTCCAATGTTCAATGAAACAGCGGCAGTCTAAGACTTTTATGTTCAAGTCCTAGACCGCCGCTTATTGATGTTCATCCAGTCCAATACTTAAACCGACCTTTTTATTGCTTCTGGATCTTCGCAGGGTTGTTGATTTTGTAGGCCACGGGATGTTTGGTCAGCTTTTTCGCCACGATTTTGCCTTCGAAGACGATCGTGTCGCCGATCGCGAGCTCCAGCTTCTTGAGCGTCGCGCTGTGGCTGGACCAAGCTAAGCCAACCTCGATCGCTGGATCTAGGGTGGCGACCGCTTCGTAGATAACGACTTCGTCGTCCGTGTCGGAAAAGTTGTTCGGTACCGTCGTGAACTCTTGCACCTTAGCGGTCATTTTGACTTTTTCCTCGGGCAGCTCGAGCTTCTTCGCTTTTTCTTTGGTCGCTTTTGTCTTGGCCGGTTTTTCGGCCTTAGGCTCGTCCGCCACGCTCTCTTCTGCTGCAGGAGATTGCGATTTAGCTGCATCGGCATTGACTGCTTCAGCTTGCGGTGCTTCTACGCCAGCCTTCTCCGTAGTATCCGTCTCCGTAGCGTCTTCCGTTTTGGCCGGTTCGGATTTGTCAGATTCAACCGCAGCGGTCCGCTGCCCGTAATTCGCCGCTTGCATCTCCTTCAAGTATGAAGGATGGATGCAGTGCCGCTTCATGTTGTCGAACTCGATGACGGCCGTCATTTTGTCGACATAACCCACGATATTGCACGCGATGTTTACGCCGCTTCCTTTGTAGAAATAGGTTTTTGTTTTAGTCGCTTTTTCGGACAACAAACCCCATTCCTTGCATTTGTCGAGCTGCTCCGTCTCGTTCTCGAAGGCGATATATGTGTTTGGTTCAATGATGAATGCGTAATTCATAGCTTCTCCACCTTTTACTTTAGCTTGTTTTCAACAGATTTAGAGTTTCGACGCGCTTGTCTTCGGTTCCATACGAGTATTTTATCATTATTTCTCTTGTTTTGCGGTTTCTTTCAGATTTCGATTCAAGATATTTGTGCGGTGGAACAAATTGGCGGTGTTCTGCGACTTGTACGGTGTGGTGATTCAGATGACGTGCGGAAGACGAGCAAGCAGGTAAAGCTCTCTTGAGGACTTCTGCGATCAATGGAAAACTATCAATCCTAAAGTTGTTAAATCCTTACGTGAGAACCCATATATGTTCACGTTCTACAGCTTCCCAAAGTCAATCTCGAGAAATATCTACTCAACGAATCTTATTGAGTCTTTTTACAAGCAGATTAAGAAATATACCAAGCGTAAAGAACAATTCCCACACGAAGAAGCCCTAGAAAAATTCCTAGTGGCACAGTTTGAGGACTATAACCAGCGCTTCGCTACACGTTGTCACATTGGGTTTGATCTAGCACGTGCTAAACTGCAGGCTATGTTCACAACCAAGGACTAAACAAATGCATCTACTAGAAAAGGAAATCTCCATTTACACAAAATTCTTGACGCTACCCAGTGATATAATAGACAAGGGTAGATTGAAAATGTGCATTTAACGTAGTTAATTATAAATATTCAACAATTTTCAGTTTCAATTTAAATTGCATATTTATGGAGTTAAATATAATTCGATATCAAGCGAAGAATCGTGGAATTTCCTTTAACAGCAGTGTTTTTGACCTGAATCAGAATCTAGGAATGATATTTAATGTATTTTAAATAAATAATTGTAACTAGTCCATATTCCTCGCCCATTTACATTTAATCCACTCTTCCTCGGTTCACAACAGTCCAAGAATAACACTCAATAAAGTACAAATCCTGCGATATGAAAGCACAAGTGTAAATGATTGAATCCAAATGTACAGTTTTGATTGTACATGCTTGTACACAAACGCTGGAATTATCAATGAGAATTATGTTTCTGGGGGATCTAACTAACGCCATTCACTTACGCTGTGATGTACAACAAACTTCATTGTACATACATGTTCCATAGAAATCGCATTACAGTTGTATTTCGATTGATTATCCCAATCGTATTAAAACATACTTACTCAAGCAAAAGTGTACATTATTAAGTTACATTTATAGTTTTTCCCCGTCACAGCGGGCGAAACTCGCAGGCCAGGTGAAATAACGGGGGAAAACCGTATTACAGAGTCGAGGCACTGCATGGACGGGGGGGCTCGCGCGAGATAACAGGTTTTTATCCGTTACAGCGGGCGAAGCTTGCAGGTTAGGTGAGATAACGGGGAAAAACCGAGTTACAGTGACGAGGCGCTGCACGGATGGGGAGGTTCGCGCGAGATAACAGGTTTATTTCCCATTACAGCGGGCAGAACTCGCAGGTCAAGTGAGATAACAGGGAAAAACCGTGTTACAGGGTCGAGACCGTGCACGGATATGGAGACCAGAGCGAGATAAATAGGAAGTCTGATGGGATTCAGCAAGTAATGTTTTCATATAAGTAACATATAAAATATTATGTAAACTAAGATCTTAAGTTTTTAATATGAACTTAATATTTTACTTTGAATGGTAGCGTCAAGAATTTTGTGTAAATGGAGATTCCCTTGTCTTGTAGGTGCAGCTGTTTTAGTCCTTGGTTGTGAACATAGCCTGCAGTTCAGCACGTGCTAGATCAAAGCCAATGTGGCAACGTGTAGCGAAGCGCTGGTTATAGTCCTCAAACTGAGCCACTAGGAATTTTTCTAGGGCTTCTTCGTGAGGGAATTGTTCTTTACGCTTGGTGTATTTCTTAATCTGCTTGTTGAAAGATTCAATAAGATTCGTTGAGTAGATGCTTCTCCAGATTGACTTTGGGAAGCTGTAGAACGTGAAGATATATGGGTTCTCACGTAAGGATTTAACGACTTTAGGATAGATAGTTTTCCACTTATCGCAGAAGTCCTCAAGAGCAGCCTTACCTGCTTGCTCGTCTTCCGCACGGTACACAGATTTAAAGTCGTTACAGATTTCAGATCGATCGGATACACGCACTTTATGAGCGATGCTACGCGCGACATGGACACAGCAAGACTGGTATTTTGCTTGCGGATAGACTTGCTCAATAGCTGATACGATGCCCTTCAAACCATCGGAGATGAAGAGCAGAATTTCTTCAGTGCCGCGAGCTCTAACATCCTGTAGCAGTTCATTCCATACGTAAGCAGACTCTGTAGGAGCAATGGTGTATGCCAACACTTCTTTGGATCCATCCTCACGAATACCAACAGCAAGATAGACTGCTTCCTTGGAGACAGTTTCACGTTTCACGGCAATATATGTGGCATCGATGTACACACAAACATAGCGCTTAGCCAGCGCACGTTTAGCGAAGGCGTCGACGTGTTCCACCATCGTTTTTGTCATGTTGGACACGGTTTGCGGAGTGTAGTGATGACCATACATTTTCTCGATAAGATCAGCGATTTCCGTCATCGTAACGCCCTTCTGAAACATATGAATGACGAAGGATTCTAGCGTGTCGTTGGATCGTTTGTAAGGTGCAACGGTTTGCTGCTTAAACTCTCCGTATTCGGTGTGTAACGTGCGTGTGTAGCCACCGTTTCTAGAGTTTCCAGAGTTCACTCCGATACGGTCATACTTTTCGTAATCTAAGAAGGCAGTTAATTCTGTTTCAAGCAGACGATTCATAGCCGATTCTAGGTGCTCGCGGAATACTTCGGTCACATCCTGTTTCGTGACTAGAGCTTGGACCAAATCTGTAGTAAAATGATTCATGGGGAAGACCTCTTTCTGTGAATTGTGTTGTGGTGACTTAATTCTACAAGAAAGGGTCTTCCTTTGTTATGTTAACTATTTACACAAAATATTTTACGCTCTCCTTTGAATTCATCGGATTGATCATTAATATATAACGAGATTTGTCCGAATCTGTTAAACTAATATACGGACTCTAGAGAGGGGGGCATAGATGGACAGCCAAAACGGAGGGAAAATTCTCGTTCTCGCAGAGAAGCCGGATATGGGACGGACAATTGCGCAGGTGCTCGAGCCGAGAGCGAGAAAGCACCGTACACATATGGAAGGTGATCGATATATTATAACATGGGCGATCGGCCATCTACTTACGCTGGCGGAGCCAGACAGCTATGATCCTAAGTATAAACGATGGAATTTTCGTGATTTGCCCATAATGCCGGACTCGTTCAGGATCGTCGCATCCCGTAATACGAAAGAACAGTTGAAAGTGATCGGTGAACTAGCAAAAGGCTGCCATTCGATTATTAACGCATGCGATGCCGGGCGCGAAGGCCAATATATATTTGCGTTGATTGAGCAGTATTGGAAATGGAACAAGCCAGTAAAGCGACTTTGGATCTCTGACTTGACACCGGAGACGATTCGCCGCGGCTTTGATGAGCTTCAGGATGGCAGCGCCTATACGAATCTAACATTAGCGGCTAGGGCTAGAAGCGAGGCGGACTGGTTGATCGGGATGAACGCTTCGAGAGCATTCACAACTCGCCACAACACGCTGCTCTCTGTTGGACGAGTGCAGACTCCCGTGCTTGCACTTATATATGATCGCCAGCAGGAAATTGATAAATTTGAGTCAGATACTTATTATGATCTTTCAGCGCAATTTCAGCAGGGCGAAGTGACCTATAAAGGTGTCCGAGTTGGCGACCGCATCCGTGATGAAGAGGAAGCAGAGCGGCTGAAGCAATCGCTGGTCGGCAAGCCAGGCACAATCGCTGATTATCAGGTCAAGGAAGGCAAGGAATATCCATATCGCCTATATGACCTAACGCTGCTGCAGCGTGAAGCGAACGGACGCTACGGCTTCTCCGCGAAGAAGACGCTTGATATCGCTCAAGCGCTGTATGAGAAGCATAAGGTGATTACGTATCCGCGTACGAATTCAAACTACGTCACAGAGCAGAACATTGGATCCATGCACGAAGCGCTGCGTATGCTGCGCAGCATCGAGCAATATCGTGAATGGGTAGACAAGGCAGAGCCGAATCGAGTGCATAAGGGCAACAAAGCGGTCTGCCAACCGACGAAGGTTGAAGACCACCATGCCATTCTGCCGACGAAGAAGCGACCGGGAACACTAGCTCCAGATGAGCAGAAGATCTATGATATGGTAGTGCGCAGAATGCTGGCGCACTTCTATCCGCCTGCCGTCTACACGCTATACACGATCATGACCCAGGTAGAAACGGAAACCTTCAAGACAAGCATCAAGCATTGGACGGATCGCGGTTGGAAGGTGCTGTACGATCAAGACGAGCAGAGCAAAGGCTCCGGCAAGAAGAAAAAGAAATCTGGATCCGATGAAGATAACGATAAGAGCCAGCAGGATGATACCGAGGAATGGACGGGAACAGAGGCGTTTCAGATTGCTCAGGACAAGCCTGTCACGGTTAAAGAGCTGTCCGTGGATAAGAAGTCTACCCAGCCGCCGAAAGCCTACACGGAAGGCACTTTGCTAAAAGCGATGGAAAGCGCAGGTAAGCATCTTGAAAATGAAGAGCTGCGCGATGCCATGAAGGATTCGGGACTAGGAACTCCAGCCACGCGTGCGGCAACGATCGAACGCCTGAAAAATGTCGGATACGTCTCGATGACAGGCAAACGTATCATGCTTACACTTAAAGGCAAGACTGCGGTCGAGCTGATTCGCCATGCGGGTGTTCAATTGCTGACATCACCTGAGATGACGGGGCAGTGGGAACG
This sequence comes from Paenibacillus sp. EB106-04-04-XG159, assembly GCF_058791835.1. NCBI lineage: Bacteria > Bacillati > Bacillota > Bacilli > Caryophanales > Paenibacillaceae > Paenibacillus > Paenibacillus sp. EB106-04-04-XG159. The sequence continues at coordinate 85,920 of NZ_JBYTDY010000007.1, forward strand.
CAGGCTGACTCAGATTGCTCGCGGCGATGCTTCAAACGAGACGTTTATGGAAGCGGTTCGTAAGTTTACGCGTCATGTGATCGAGTGCGTGGACAAGCAGCGACCGCTGTCAGGCCAGCTTATTCAGCAGATGCAGGAGGAAGCGCCGAAGAAGCGCGGATCGGGTTCAGCACAAGATAAGAAATCGAGCAGTTCTTCCCAACAGACATCGAAAAGTGATTCAGCGTCAGTGAAATCAAAGAGCACGAAAGCATCATCTCCAGCTAATGCTGCACCGCGAACATTGACCTCCTTGGGCGCGTGCCCAAGACCAGGCTGCGGTGGGACAATCATCGAAGGAAATAAGGGCTTCGGATGTTCTCACTTTAAACAGGGATGCAAGTTTGTCATTTGGAAGCAGCAGAAGGCGTCAGGCAAGAAAATATCTGAAACGATGCTTCATGATTTGCTGGAGAAGGGGAGTACACAACTGCTGACCTTCAGCAGCGATGATCGAAAATATAAAGGACGATTCGTGATATCCAATCCTTCAACTGGGGATCTGCGTATCGATGAGGCGACCTAAATGATCAGCTCAGACACAATAAAAGCTTGGCGCTAATGCCAAGCTTTTTTCATTCTTGCGTGTGCTATTTATTCAACACGAATCATGTTGCAGCAGGAGCGGAATTGCCGCCTTGCCATTGCTTAATAATCTGCGGAACCTCAGTCAGCTTCTGAATCGTGAAGAACGCACCTTTAGGCTGAGCCGTCATCTCGACCATATTATATGCCCATTCATTAGGCTGCTTCAAATAAATCGCGTTAAGCCCGTTGGTCAGAGCAGGAACAACATCAGTCCGCAATGAATTGCCAACCATCCATGTATGCAATCGATCAGTACGCAGCTGCTCCAATATGCTGTGCAGTGCTTCGGTGGTCTTATGCTGCCGAATAAATATGCGATCGCCGAAGTAGTCGGATAAGCTCATTTGCTCAATCTTACGCTGTTGAATAACGGTTTCTCCACCTGTATATAAGAATAGCTCATGACCTTGATCACGAAGCTCGTCCAACGTTTCGATCATTCCAGGATACGGTTCAACTTCAGTCTTATAAACACTCATGCCGAGCTTCCATAGCATGTCCCACTCTTCCTGCGATTGTTCGCGGCCCGTCAGCCCAGAGAAATAAGCATACGTTTTCTGCAGGGATTGTGGAAAGTGCTCACTGGCAAAGCCTTGAGCCTTAACACCTTGAATATCGTTCTCTGCTTGAATCGCTCGTATTTCCTTCGAGGTCAAGCGGTAGGATTTAAACCAAGTTGTCATTAAATCCAGGAATTGATCAATCGCCGCATAAAAATACTTATTACAGTAAACAAGTGTATCGTCCAAGTCGAAGAACAGCGTCTGTTTCGACGGTAATTGTGTCATTGGCTGCGGAGTTCTGTGCACCGCAAGTCACCTCCATCTTTCCATGACAGCAGCGGGCGATAACACCATTATGTATTGCTTCTAACTGTCATTGTTAACATAATCCTCTAAAAACATAGATAAATCAGATAATCCTTCATGCCGAAGAGAGATGCTCTCCACATTGCCGCTCCAATTCGTTCTAAGATATCCAGCTGAACGTAAGATGACAAGGTGGTGCTTGAGCTGGCTGCGGCCAAGCTGGACATGCTCTAACAGTTCAGCAAACGTAGCAGGCTGATGCGCGATGAATCTGAGTATGCGCAGCCGCATATCGTCTGATAGCGCTGTAACCATTCGTTTTAAGGCAAGCGGCGGTACTTCCTCGTTCGTTTCGAGCAGATCAACTGCATATAGCAGCAGTGATCTCCCTTTAAACATACACGTGTTATTCAGGGGACGATAGTGCCACATAGGAGCGAGCACGACTTCATGAAGCGGATCACTTGATTCAAATACGACCCCATTCGTAGCTACCTCGATAATTTCCTTAGGATTCATTTTGCGCCACAGCTGCATCTTTTCATTCGCATCATGAATTAAAGATTGCTCCCATTCTGTTATGGAGGCTTCGAAATAGGATTCATACCACATTCGAAGGGCAGGTATATACTTGGTCATCATACGCTCAAGCTTAGAATGATTCGTATTGATGCCATAACGTTCGAGCATTTGATGCCAGTCCTCAACAGACATGAGTTCCAATTGGTCAAGAAAAGCAGGTACTGAATTGGGATCGTGACGCTCCAGCGTCGCGGCATACAGCATGTCATATTCATTTATGGAATAGTTGCGCAGCGTATGAGAAAGCAATCGCAGCTCTTCAGGAACTTGTGAATCTACACCTCTTGCCCAGTTAAGACCATTATCCACGCTTCTAATCCATTTCCGATGCGTATACAGCATAAAGCTTCCGATAAACTCGTATACCGGCGAATAGTCTATACGCACTTGAAGAGCCATGTGCAAGAGCCTCCTTGATTAAGGGATCTTAGGTCAATATTCCTTATTTATTATGAATTGTATCGTATACAATTGTCTACTATAATGTTAATTTGTTGACATCAATAGAGCAATTTCGCTAGATTTGTCGTCTAGCAGGATCAGCAGCATCAAAATGTGGAGGGGAAGAAATGTTAGCATCACGTCGACCTGCGATATCCTCTACGTGGCAATTCATTATCTTAATTACAGTTGTCATGTTTACAGGCTTAAGTCAAGGGCTGTTGTTGCCGCTCTTGACGATCTTCTTGGAACGTATGGGCGTTCCTTCGGATGTAAATGGTTTGAATGCAACAGCGCTTTATATTGGAACCTTCGGAATGATGTTCTTTGTAGAGCGAATATTAATGAAGATTGGATTTAAACGCATGCTTCTCAGCGGCATGCTGACGGTAACGATCGCGTTAGTTATGTTTCCGCTGTTTCCGAGCATGTGGGTATGGTTCGTGCTCCGTATCTTTGTTGGAATAGGTGATAGCGCGCTGCACTATGCGACTCAGCTATGGGCAGTTACCGTTAGCCCCGCAGATCGTCGGGGGCGCAATATTTCCTTGTATGGTATGGCGTACGGTGTGGGCTTCAGCTTCGGACCATTGGGCATCAATCTGTTGAAGTTTAGCGATGCTGCGCCATTTATCGCCCTCGTGATCATGTTTGTCATTGTAATGGCGGTTGTGTGGTACTTTCTTCCGAATCTGAAAGCTGATGAAATACTTAATGTATCAGAACGCCCGGCGAAACGATATCGCCGTTCGTATCAGTGGGCTTGGTTTGCGCTGCTTCCTTCACTCTTATATGGGTATATGGAAGCATCCATGAACAGCAACTTCCCGGTATACGCGCTGCGCATCGGGTTGGATGAACAATGGATCGGCACGCTGCTGCCATTCTTCGGGATCGGAGGTCTTATCCTTCAATTGCCGCTTGGCATGCTTAGCGACCGGGTTAATCGCAAGCTAGTGCTGATCTGCTGCGGTTTGCTTGGCGGTCTTGGGTTCTTTATGATTCCGCTGGCAGGTGACAATACATGGCTTCTACTCCTCTTATTCATGCTCGTAGGAGGACTAGTAGGTTCCTTTTTCTCGCTCGGACTGGCTTATGCCGCAGATATATTGCCGAAAGCGTATTTACCATCAGCGAACGTAATTGCCTCGATACACTTTAGTATCGGCAGCTTGATAGGCCCGAATCTTGGGGGATTGGGCATTCAGTATCTTTCAAATAGCAGCATGTTTCTATTCTTAGGTGCCTGGTATATTTTGTTCTCCATGGTAGGTTTCCGATTCAAGGGAAAACTAGTGGAACATGACGCCATGAACTGATAGACTTAAACAAGGATGGTTGATAAGGAAATATGTAGATTGGCATGTCTGAGAGGAGATACATGAATGTTAAGAATTCAAAAGCTAAGCAAGCAGTATCCAACTTCTGAAAAGATTCTACGTAATATAGATGTGGACGTGTTTAATGGAGACTTTATTGCTGTGGTTGGCGCAAGCGGCAGCGGAAAATCGACTTTGTTGAAGTGCCTAGCGCTGCAGGAATCGTGGACAGAAGGAAAGTATGTCATCGACGGCGTGAATATATTTGACAAAGGGTTTATGGGTAAACGTAAAGTGAAACGCGAGATTGCCTACCTCGAACAGAATCCAGTGCTGAATCCAAACCGCAAAGCGCAGAAAAATGTGCTGATCGGACGCGCTGCACAGACTCCGCTCTGGCGTATGGCGACAGGTATGGTTCGCAATGACGATTATATGGGCGCTATGGATACGATCGAACAGCTTGGATTGTTGGATAAGGCCCATATGAAGACAGCTAATCTAAGCGGCGGAGAACGTCAGCGCATCGCAATCGCGCGATCCTTAGTACATGGAGCTAAGGTTATTCTTGCGGACGAGCCAGTGCTTGGCCTTGACCCGAAGTCAGCTGAAAGCGTGTTGGAAACATTTAGAGAGCTGTGCGCGAAGGAGCGCTGTACGGTTATTGCCGTGCTGCATCAAGTAGAACTGGCAGAGAAATATGCTACACGTATATGGGGAGTTGCGAATGGGCAGCTAGAGATTGATATACGTGGGCGGAAACTGCTGCATGGCGAGAAGATCAAGCTATCCTTGTAGCTAATGATGAATAATTAACGCATTTTCTCTCATTTTGTAATGGGTTTGTCAACTATGACGGCCCCATTTTTTTTATGATAGACAGAGTAAACAGTGAGAGATGTTAAGTTCACATGTTTCGTATGCCTTTATCTGCTATTATTTGCATAAATGGAAGAAATAGTCCGACAATATAGGTATACAAGCATATCAAGAAAGAGGGATGAGTTTGAGAAATACGCGCAACATTCGCGCATGCGGCCTCATTCTCGTGTTGTTCACGGTCCTGTTGAGCGGTTGCGAGTGGGTTCAGGATCCGAAGTCACTCTTAAGTGTACCGAAGCTTCCGGAAGAACAGGCTAATCTGGCAAGCATCGTATATTCACAATTGCCAGAAGGTGCAAACATCGTACAGCCAACGAATTCTTCTGATAGCAGCAAGATTCGAATAGCGGACCTGAACAATGACGGGCGCGCTGAGGCGATTGTATTCTACGAAACGCCTGATCGAAGTGTGAGATTGCATGGTATGGTTCTGGAAAGCGACGGCATCAATTGGTCAGTAGCAGCACAGTTTGACGGCGAGGGCGTGAAGCTCGATCGTGTGGATATCGTCGATGTGACTGGAGATAACACTCTAGACATTATTATTGGATACGGGAGTACAGATGAGAACGCCAATAAAGGCATGGCTATTTATACATTTACCAATCAAGAGCTGATTAAGATTTTCGAGCATCCCTATTCATTTTATGTCATTGATGATTTAAACAATGATCCCGCATATGAAATTTATATGGTCAATAACCGCAAATCGAAGCCTCCAGTCTTGAGTCAATTTGGTTATCGCGATAATAAGATCATGAGGACTGCTGAGAAGCAGCTCGATCCAAGAATTTCAGGGGTAAACAATATGTTATCCGGTCATCTGAACAAGGAGCGGCGAGGAATCATCTTAGATGCCTCAACAGTTCCGAACTACTCTGTAACGATGGCGTTCTCGATGACACCTGCCGGAGAATTCTATGAGCTCTTTCCAATGGATATGACGACAAAGAGTTGGGCGACGACAAGCGAGGATATCAATGATGACGGCATCATCGAGATTGCAATTCCGGAAAAGCCACAGGGTTGGGAGCATTATGAAGACTATGAAATTCCATACTTTACGAATTATTACCAGTGGGATGGCAAACAAGGCTTGAAGCTCGTGCAACGCCAATTCCGGGATCCGCTAGAACGATATCATTTTACGATACCTCCATCATGGTATGGCAGAGTATCGATTGATACGGAGTCGCGTATAGATGAATATTTGCGGTTCTATGATGTTCACACCAACGATACGCTGGCTGAAGTACGCGTGTTCAGTGTTGAGACATGGGAGAGATATAAGGATAAATGGACGTATCTGGCCGCATATGCAGATCAGGTTATTGGCATATACAGTAAAGAACCGTTAAATCTGAACGACGGCAATACGAAACTTCCTGATGTTGAACAGGAGAAATCCACTGACAAGAAGACGCCGGAAGCAACAAAGTAAGAGAGGGGTACTGAATATGACAAAAATATTAATTTTAGAAGATGAAGATTCAATTCGCAGCTTTATTGTCATTAACCTGAAGCGCAATGGCTTTGAGGTAGTAGAGGCTTCCAATGGGAATGAGGCCTTGGATAAACTAATGAGCGATTCAACCATTGATATCGCATTGCTGGATGTCATGGTACCAGGCATCGATGGTTTTGAAGTGTGTCGAAGAATTCGAGAACAGAATGAGCGACTCGGCATCATATTCTTAACGGCAAAGGTTCAGGAACAGGATAAAGTGTATGCTTTATCGGTAGGTGCGGACGACCATGTCAGCAAGCCTTTCAGTCCTACTGAGTTGGTAGCGCGAATACAATCCTTGCTGCGACGCGTGCATTCATTTCAGCAAACGACTCAGAAGGTTGTGTACCATTCAGGACCGTTTACTCTGGATCTCATTGCGAAGCGCTTCTTGAAGAATGATGAGGCCATTGATCTGACGCCGACTGAATTTTCTCTCATTCAATATTTTATGGAGAAGGAAGAAATGACGTTAAGCCGTGATATTCTGCTGGATCATGTATGGGGTAAGGATTATATGGGAGATCCGAAGATCGTGGACGTTAACGTGCGCCGATTGCGCCAGAAGATTGAAGATGAGCCGTCATCACCGAAATATATTGAAACAGTCTGGGGACATGGATATAAATGGAGAGGAACCGTTTCTTAATCTTAAAGCCTGGTATTCGACGGTCTGTCGTCATGCACTACTTTATAGTCGTGTTTCTGACGATGTTGATTCTGGAAATTGTATTTATGCTCGCAGTAAGAACGTATTATTACGATTCTGTATCCAATCATTTGAAGTCTCATGCAGAGGCAACGACTTCCTATTTTACGCGATATGACAGCATCTTGTATGCGAGTAACGAGTCCGAGTGGCTGCCAGAACTATTAAAGCAGTTTCAAATACCTAATGTAGAGGTGCAAATCCTAGATCGTGGTGGAAATGTACTTATATCGTCCACTGGATTCCAAGTGAAGGAACCCATTAAAACATCCGACGTGTTGTTAGCAGCTAATGAGAGCAAGATCACACGTTGGATCGGAATTCAGCCTCAGACAGACGAAACCGTTATGGCGGTATCCGCGCCTCTAATAGCGCAAGGTAATGTTCAATATGTATTGCGTTTCGTAACCTCATTGGAGAATGTGAATAAGGTCTTAAACAGTATTGTGTTATTCTCAATTGCCGTATCTGGTGTTGTTCTATTCATCGTATTCATCATCAGTCTGGGATTGGCGAATTCGATAGTAAGGCCGATAAACGAGATTACAGATGCATCCGCCCAGATGGCGCGTGGTCGTTTCGATATTCGAGTCAAAGAAGGCTATAAGTATGAGTTGGGCGAATTAGCTTCGACCTTGAATTATCTAGCCCATGAAATAGTAAGGAGCAACCAGCTCAAGAATGACTTTGTCTCCTCGATCTCACACGAGCTTCGCACTCCTCTTACCGGCATTAAAGGTTGGAGCGAAACTTTGCTATCGGGCGATATGGAAGATACAGAAGAGACGAAAATGGGGCTTCAGATTATTACGAAGGAGACCGATCGTCTAATTGGACTTGTAGAAGAGCTGCTTGATTTCTCAAAACTGCAGCAGAACCGGTTGCAGCTTCATTGGGAGCAAGTGTCGATGGAGCAGCTCATTGATGAAACGTTGTTCCAGGTTCGTTCGAAGGCGGAGATGAAGGATATCTCGCTCTTGTTTAAAACATTTGGCGAACCAGGGGAGACTCCTCAATATGGCGATGCCAATCGACTGAAACAAGTACTGCTGAACTTAGTCGATAACGCCATTAAGTTCTCACCTTTACATTCTACGATTGAAGTACGAATGCTAAGGGAGGAGAGGAGATGCGTCGTTCGCGTAAAAGATCAGGGAATAGGCATCGGCGAAGATCATCTGACCAAAGTTATGGATAAATTCTATCAGATTAATCCTGAGCGCGGAGGTACCGGACTTGGTCTTGCGATCTCGAATGAAATCGTGAAAGCGCACGGTGGAGATATGACTATTGAAAGCGAAACGGGTCAAGGAACGACGGTTATTCTAACGTTTCCTTATCAATGCGAACCACCTAAGATAATAATTGAAGATTAAATAGCTACATGAATTAGAGGACGTACGAGGGTAGAACCGCGTACGTCCTTTTTCTGTTTTGTCGCCTACAGATCTCAGGCCGACAGCTGCGATTATGCACATCATGCATATTATTATGTGGTGTCTGCATGAATCACCATTGTGAGGAAGAACATTCTATTCACATAAAAATGCAATAACAGGACTAGGTTTGCTGCTGTCCTTAGTAGTTAATAATGAACAGTGAATGCCGAACAAATGGCATTTAACGTGATGATAATTGCTGTGATAGTAGGCAGTCAGACGGTCGACTGACAATTTCTCTTTATTGCCTTGCTCTGATTTCCTACGATATGCGTTGATATTTGCTTGTATTGAATGAAATTATGTTCGATAGCATCGTCTATTCGCTTCATGAATGTCAAAACAATGTCAAAATAATACATGTACAAAAGGGATTGTATAACTATGCATCTCGTTGTATAATGTGTTTAGTCCAAGAGACAGTATTCAATTCAAATAATTCATATAAAGTGGGGATCATCATGAAATCACTAAAATTGTTGACAGTATGTGCATGTGTAATGGCATTGCTGGTAGGTTGCGGTTCAAAAGGAAGTGAAGGCGCAAAGAGCGCGGATAAGTATGACAGCGTGATGGAGTCGAAGAAGCTAGTGCTTGCAACGAGCGCAGATTACCCTCCATTTGAATTTATTAAGATGGAAGATGGCAAGGAGAAAATCGTAGGCTACGATATTATGATCGCTGAGGAAATTGCGAAGGATCTCGGAGTAGAGCTCGTGATCGAGAATATGGGCTTTGATGCTTCCCTCGAAGCAATCCGGGTTGGTAAAGCTGATATCATGATGGCTGGTATGGATCGTAAGCCGGAGCGTGAAAAAGTAATGGCTTTCTCCGACACGTATTATCAAGCAGAAGCAGGTGTACTGGTTCGAGCTGAAGATGCAGATAAATACAAATCGCCAGAAGATATGAAAGGCTTGAAGCTCGGCATTCAGAAGGGCAGTACATTCGTGGATGTTGCGGCTCAAGTGCCAGATTCACAGCAAGAATTGCTAGTGAAGGTCAATGATCTGGTGCTTGCCTTGGAAACAGGTCGTGTAGATGCGGTTCTAGTCGACAAGCCCGTTGCAGAGGCATATGCAAAGAACAATAGCAAAGTTGTTGTCGCGCCAGTAGCTTTGAAAGCAGCTAGTGAAGGATATGTGGCAGGATTCACTAAGGATAGCGTCAAGCTGCAGGAAGCTGCTAACAAGACGATCAAACGCTTGAAAGACGAAGGCAAGTTGGACGAATTCTTTGCAAAAGCTAATGCACTTGCGGAGAGCGAATAATCGTTAACATATGATGCGTGAGAAAGTGCGGTGTATACCGCTCTTTTTCATTTAATGAGCGAATAGGGAAGATGTGGAAGGTGGCGAATGATAGATGAGTATGTTTGAAGCATTATCGGAATTTCATCTAAAGTATTTATCAGGAGTAAGCGTTACATTATTATTGTCATTAAGCGCGGTAGTGGTTGGGGTTGTGCTGGGACTTATTCTCGTGCTGATGCGATTATCGAAGATTAAGCCTCTGAGATGGTTTGCAGTCACCTATATCGAGGTATTCCGCGGAACTCCACTGCTCGTGCAGTTGTTTATCATCTATTTTGGCCTTACGGAAATGGGTCTTGATCTAAACAAGTTTACATCAGGTGTAATAGCAGTTGGTCTTAATAGTGCGGCGTACTTAGCTGAAATATTCCGTGCCGGCATTCAAGGCGTTGACAAGGGGCAGGTTGAAGCAGCGCGATCGCTTGGGATGAAGCAGTCTGCTACGATGCGTTATATTGTTCTGCCTCAGGCTATTCGGTCTGTACTTCCAGCGATCGGCAATGAGTTTGTAACGATGATCAAGGAGACTTCCATTGTGAGCTTTATCGGGATCGCGGACCTCATGTTCCAGACGGAGCAAATCCGTAGTATAACGTATACCGCAATGGGTCCATTGCTCGGCGCAGCGTTCTGCTACTTCGTTTTGACCTTTACTTTGTCCAAGGTTATCGGACGTTTTGAAAGGAAGTTGAATACGAATGATTAAAATACAACAGTTGCATAAATCTTTTGGTAAGCTGGATATACTCAAGGGGATCGACCTGGAGATTAAGAAAGGCGAAGTTGTCGTGATTATTGGCCCGAGCGGCTCTGGTAAGAGTACGCTGCTGCGCTGCATTAACTTGCTCGAGACTCCGACCAAAGGAGATATCGTGTTTGAGAGCGAGAAGATTAATAATAAGGGTCATGACATCAATAAGACACGGGAGAAGATGGGGATGGTGTTCCAATCCTTCAATCTGTTTCCTCATATGACAGTACTGGACAACATCATAATTGCTCCGATTAAAGTGAAAAATGTTTCAAAAGATAAAGCGCAGCAAATCGCGATGGATCTGCTCAATAAAGTAGGTTTGGCGGATAAAGCGAACGCATATCCAGCTCAATTGTCCGGCGGACAGAAGCAGCGGATCGCCATCGCTCGTGCTCTCGCTATGCAGCCTCATGTGATGCTATTTGACGAGCCAACGTCTGCACTTGACCCCGAGATGGTAGGAGAAGTCCTCGAAGTTATGAAATCACTCGCTGCCGATGGGATGACCATGGTCATCGTTACACACGAGATGGGCTTTGCCAAAGAAGTAGGCGATCGTATCATCTTTATGGATGGCGGTCAAATCGTAGAGGATGGAACACCTGAGCAGATATTTGGTAATGCTCAACATGATCGAACTAAGAATTTCTTGGGAAAAATATTGTAAACCTTATACTGTAAGTGTAATAAATTGAAAGAGCGCTGGCTGTTCCAGCGCTCTTTTTGCTTATTCCAACTTACCGTAATTATCCTTTTTTGATGTAGAAGCAGTCATCATTGTCATCGTTCTGTAATCTCTGAACCCGTTGTCCCCCAAGGATTTGAAGATGATGACATTATATAACATTTGATGGGTTACAAATCTGTGATAATATGTAAGCCAAGCCGAACGACAACGTACGGGGGACGCCTGATCGATGTTTCAGACCTTGTGTAACAGCTCTGATCATCTTGGGGTGAATCGTATTGCAGCTTTCCATCGGAGAGAAGCGATCGTAGGGTACTCCTTAACCCGAATCCGACAACTAACCCCGGAGGCAGATTCTAAGGAGGTAATAAGTAAATGAATAAGAAATTAACACTTAAGCTTACGGGCTTGATGCTCGGAGTAGTCATGATACTCCAGATTCTGCCTGTATATGCGGAAGGAAGTCAATCACCGACCAGCACTACATTTTATCAAACAGCAGAACAATATAATGTGAGCTTTGATGGCTTTCTAGCAGATCATCCTGTAATCGAGAAGAAGAAGTTGTATGCTGGTAATGAAGTTATGGTTCCAGATGTGATGCAGAATAGTCCGGTCGCTAACCTAACGGTAGATGAGCCGGGCAATAAGCCGGAAACTGCGACAAAACAAGCTAATGCAAAACAGAGTGCTGCACAACCAGCAGCAAATGCACCAGTCGCAGAAGCCGCTCCGAAGAGCCAAGTCTCTAACGTTAAACCTGCATCAACAACAGCTAAGAAATCTTCAGCTAATACGGTCACTGTTGCAGGTAGAGACATGACGTATACGGATAAGCTTGACATGCGTGCGACTGCTTATACGGCAGACCCGAGCGAGAATGGATGGGGCGCAGTTGATGCATTAGGTAATCCACTGAAATTAGGCACAGTTGCTGTTGACCCTGATGTCATACCGCTCGGAACTAAGCTGTTTGTGACAGGCTATCAATATAGTCATCTGCCTGGTGGAGGTTTCGTTGCGACAGCGACGGATACAGGCGGTGCGATTAAAGGGAACAAGATTGATATCTTCGTTCCAGTAAGCAAGAGCACAGGAAGTACCTTTGGCGTACAAGATGTTCAGGTCTATGTGTTGAAATAAGGAGAAACAATACGAGCTTGTCCGTTGATGTAACGGACAAGCTCGTATGTATTAATCAGTAATCTCTTTTTTCCTTATGATCATGAAGTAAGTCGGGTAGAGTAACAAACTGATAGTTCTGTTCGCGAAGCTGTCGGATAACCTTAGGCAGAGCTTGAACCGTATTTTGCAAATATCCCGGTCTTCCTCCTCCGCCTGCATGCTGCAGAACGATTGAGCCGGAGTTGACTTGACTCATAATATTCTGTTCAACGCGACTGGACGAAATGCCTCGCCAATCATTGGAGTCTACATCCCAATTGACGACAATATAACCATGGTCGCCAGCCCACTGAAGCTGCTCTTCGGTGATTTCACCAAAAGGGGGTCTGAAAAATCGAGGTTTATAGCCTGTAATATTAGAGATGATCGATTCCGTATTCTGGATCTGCTTGACGAATGTTGACATTGTCGTCTTCGTTAGCAGTGGATGGTCGTATGAATGATTTCCGATGATATGCCCTTCGGCTACCATGCGTTTAATCATTTCTGGATTAGCCTTAGCTCGATGACCTTCAATAAAGAAGGTGGCTTGTATGCCATGTTCCTTCAATATATCAAGGATCACAGGAGTTACCGTTCTGTCAGGTACATCATCAAAGGTAAGCGCAACTTTCTTCCCATTTCCGCTCGGTGCGCGGAACTTAAAGATCTCGGGATACTTTTTCCACAGCTGCGCGATGTTCAGATGACCAGCAGCGGAGCTTCCCATCTCTGAGTAAGTCTTATATCTCATACTTTGGGCAGTTGAAGTTGATTGCTTCTCATACATATATCCAGGCAGATGATTGCCTTTGGAATCAAATGTTGTATCTTCATTATCAGATGATTGCTGCGTGACGTTATGAGGGTCCGATTCTTGCCATTTCACAGCAGGCAATAGCTGATGTTCTTGTCCTTCGAAGTTCTGGAGATGCTCAGTTGTTACTGTCATCTTAGGGAACTGTCCAACAGCTTTTTCTCCTATGGAGCATCCATTCATCATCATCATGGCAATTGCAATAATACCAAACACGGTATTGCGCATGGACATGGCTCCTTTCCTCCCAGGAATACTTACTCAATAGTACATCCTTGTTATGTCCTTATACAGCAAGAAATATGCCCCATAACATAAAGGGAGAATCCTTCCATTTTCGAATCGCAAATATCCATTAAAATGTAAATCACAATTAAAATTCATCATTTTTTACTCAAATATTAAATTGTTTGAGGGGATTGTGATATTCGTCACGGTTTGAGCACGTTCGACATGACATCATGTAAATGTTAAAGCTGAAAAAGGAGAGGGAACGTGCATACTATAGTTTCGAACGAACGCATATCAGAAGGTATTTACCTCATGACAATTGAGGGTTGTTTTCAAGCTCGGATGGGGCAATTCTTCATGCTTCGCGCTTGGGGCAACTCACCGATACTTTCGCGTCCAATTAGTATTTTCAATATTGAGCAGGACTGCATCCAATTCTTGTATAAGGTCGCTGGAGAGGGTACGCGCTTATTCGCCAACCTAAGAGCAGGTGATCAGATTCAACTTGAAGGCCCACTAGGAAACGGATTTCCAGATGTTAAAGGTAAAACAGCGCTTATCGGCGGAGGTATTGGAGTTGCTCCGTTGTTTTATACCTCTAAGCATTTGGACAAACCTGATATTTATTTAGGGTTTAGAGGTCAATCTTATCTAACTGAAATGTACGAGCCTTACGCGAATGAGCTTCATGTTTGTGTTAACGGAAACCTTCTAGAAGATTTGGATTTATCACAGTATGATAACGTTCTCGTTTGCGGTCCCGGTGGTATGATGAGGGCGGTTTCTCTTATGGGTGCCGATCTGGATACCAACATTTACGTATCGTTTGAAAAGCGGATGGCGTGTGGAATTGGCGCTTGCTACGTATGTTCGATAACGAATAAAGACAGCAATCGTAAAGTTTGCGCGGATGGACCTGTATTTTCATCGAAGGAGGTTGATTGGAATGCGGAGCTTAGCTTGTGAGGTAGCCGGCATCAAGTTTAACAACCCGATCGTAATGGCATCAGGGACGTTCGGTTTCGGTAGAGAGTACGCAAAGCTTTATGACATTAATAAATTGGGGGGCATCTCCTGTAAAGGGTTAACCTTGCATCCTAGAGCAGGAAACACAGGTACTCGAGTGTTCGAAACCTCTGGCGGCATTATGAACAGCGTTGGTCTTGAGAACCCGGGTGTCGAAGCATTCCTGCAGGAAGAGATGCCGTTCTGGGAAAATATCGAGCCTGTAAAGATTGCGAATCTCGGCGGCAGCAACATCGAAGAGTATGTGCTTGGCGCGCTGAAGATTACGCAAGATGCAGAAGAGCGCCGCAAGCAGAATCGTAAAGCTATCGATATGATCGAGCTCAATATTTCTTGCCCGAATGTAAAAGAGGGCGGGATTGCCTTCGGTATTAAGACCGACATAGCGCGTCAGGTCATTAGTGAAGTAAGACAAGTTACTTCTCTGCCTCTTGCTGTCAAGCTGTCGCCTAACGCTGAAGACATCGTTGATATGGCAGTTATGTGTGAGCAAGAGGGTGCTGAGTGCATATCGCTCGTCAATACTTTTTCAGCTATGAAGATCGACATCTACCAACGCCGCAGTGTGTTCAACAATCTGTATGCAGGCTTGTCCGGTCCAGCTATTAAGCCGATCGCGCTTCGTATGGTTAATCAGGTGTCTAAGGCTGTCAGCATACCTGTTATGGGAATGGGCGGCATCTCGTCCGCTGCAGATATCATTGAATTTATTATGGCAGGTGCGGCTGTCGTTCAGATCGGAACTTATAACTTTATGAATCTTCGTGCCGGCGAAGAGCTGTTAGCTGGTATCCAAAGCTATATGGAACTTGAAAACATTAACAGCCTCGATGAAATTAGAGGTATCGTGTAACATGAGCTGGTCAGTACCGGAGCTTTCGATACGATGCCGCATCGAGCGGATCGGTCGTGATTGGCTGGTCGTCATTACTGGCGGTGAGCATGAAGAACATCATCATATCGGCGCGATCACGATCGCTTATCGAGATGATGAAGCTGCTGTGAGGACATCAACTCAGGTTATACCAGGTCATAAGGAGCATTATATTACGGAACAAATGGCTATCGAAGCAATACAAATGTTATCGTTAAGCGGCGGAAATGTGACGGTAGTCGCGGGAATCCATTATGATAATCTGGATAAAGCGCAGATAGAAACTGTAGTGGATGAAGCTTGGAGCTGTTTTCGCAACGAGCTATTGCATGCATGTAACGTAAATTCCAGCATATGATATAAAGGTCGACATGATGATTCATGTCGACCTTTCTTTTTATAATAATAAATGGTTTGAAACGAATAAAGATAACGGACGTATTACATCTTTAAATAACAATTTCGTTATTAATCTTTCGTCATTTCAAAGGAGAGACCAACATGGCTTTATTTAAACGTTTACGTGATGTTACGATGTCCAACTTGTACGCTCTGATCGAGAAAGCGGAAGATCCTGTTAAACTGACAGATCAATACCTACGTGATATGCAAGAGGATCTGGAAGAAGCGGAAAAGGCGGTTGCTCAACAAATCGCAATTGAAAAACGCTTCAAAATGCAGTTGGAAGAGCAAGAAGCACTTGTTAAGAGACGTGAAGAGCAAGCAATGCTTGCTGTTGAAGCAGGCAATGTAGAACTTGCTCGCCGCGCTCTAGAGGAGAAGAAAGCGGCTGAACAGAAAGTTCAAGAGTTCCGCACTGGCTACGATCAGAACCATGCAGCTGCGAACAATCTTCGTTCGAAGTTGGATGAAATGCGCAAGCAATACACTGATATGAAGAATAAGCGTGAAACACTCGTTGCTCGTTTCAACGCAGCCAGAGCTCAGAATGATATCAACAAGGCAATGGCCGGTTTCAATTCAGACACTGCTATGTCCGGTCTGAAGCGTATGGAAGACAAGATGCTCCAGATGGAAGCTCAAGCAGATGCAAGCAACGAGCTTAATGCTCCAGCGCGTTCGCTCGATGATGAGTTTGCAAAGCTCTCAGCTAATTCGGGCGTGGAAGACGAGCTTGCAGCTCTGATCAGAAAAGCTGAAGAAAAGAAAAACGGTACTGCTGACAACAGCTAATGATATCAGCACTAACAGGGGACGCTTGCAGAAGCAGGCGTCTTCTTCAATGAATGTCGGCTGATGGTTTGCATATGATTGAAGAAACAGCTTGATTATCACCATTGTGATCATGGATAGTATATAATGTTATGAAAGGGGAACATGCTGTTGGACGGCTTAAAGATTGCGTTTGAACAAGTTCCGGCAATTGCCTTGTGGACGGGAACCGGCGTCATTTTGTTAGTGGTACTCATGTGGGTTGACGCCTTTTTTACGAAATATAACGACATGGAGGAAATGAGAAACGGAAATGTCGCGGTAACCACCCGCTTCATCATGAAGCTCTTTGCTCAAGGTTATATCTTATCACAATCGATAAGTGTTGCTTATTCTTTGGGTGAAGCTTTAATTATGTCTATTATCTCCTTCGTGCTGCTGCTTATCATTGAAGCTATAGTACGGTTCGCATTGCGCACAGTTTCAGGGATTAATCTAGAAGAAGGCACGAAGAATGGCTTAATGTCGCATGCGCTCTTGGCAGGCTCGCTTCATGTGGTTGGAGCATTTATCATAGCGTCATGCCTGTAGTACCCGAGAGCACACGTACTTGGTAGAAAGGAGATATATACATGAGCTTATGGAAGAGAGTACGCGGTATTATGCAGAAACCAGAGCCGCCTAAAGTCGAAAAGACGCCACGCGATCTCGTTCCTGGCGATATATGCGAAGTATCTTTAGTTACTTATGAAATTGTAGGACGTACAGAGTGGAGAACTCGCGCGTTAATATGGTACACCCTAAGAGATGGATCTCAGATTCGATATTTGCGAATTGAACAGCGAGAGAAGCTGGATATTTCCTTGTATGAAGCAATTGATGGCCGTTTGGATTCCGTGGATGAAGTTCCGAGCGAGATTGAACTTGACGGAAGCTGGTACTATCTAGAAGATAATTACAACGGCTTCGTGCAAACGAAGGGCGAAACTCCATTTGGCGTAAATGGAGAACAGTATGCATGGGAATATCAAGCGGATAATCGCAAGCGGCTGCGTATTGTATGGCATGACGGCCGGTTTGGATTGTATGAAGGTGAATCGGTGTTGCCGGCTGATCTTCGAATCATTCGGCACACTTCCTAAGGAATGATAACATGAATAAACGATTCGTTAAAAGCACAGTATGGCTCGTTATCATCACACTTATCTTTCCTCTCCTTACTGCCTGCGGTCAGTTGGATCTCTCTGATACTTATCCGTTGGAATCTGTTGCTCGTGATGGCAACAGCACCTCATATGTGTATCGAGCAGAGAATACGACAGTGCCAGCTGCCGCTGCTGCATTAGCAGAGAAACGAAGTCCCAAAGAAATGTCCAAGGAAGATACGGAACGAATGTTTCTGGTCTACTCGGATGAGATGATCCAAGTCATGCAGGATCCGGAAGCTCCAGAGGACAGTCTAATTGAGGTTGACTCATTAGAATATGTCCAGAACAATTATGATATGAGCTTCCTGCAGATGTATTTATCAATGCAGCTGCTGGATTCACTCTTTGACGGGCTAGGCAAGATGGCGAAAGGTGCATATCGCGGATATACGGACCGGAATGTGTATAAACCAGCCAAAACCTATAAGCCGCCTACGAAAGAGGATTATAAGAAAGCGCCGCCGATCACAGTGGATAAAAAAGGATCTGTGACTCGCCGAGATACGAACAAGGACACAACTGTTGGCAGCGGCGGCAAGATAACGGAACGAACTCCTTCATCAACTTCTAAAGGATCAATCAATCGGGATCAGAGTGGAGGCAACTTTAACTCAAAGAAACCGACTGTGAAGAAGTCGAAGCCGCCGAAGACGAGTGTTGGCAAAGGCAGTGTCAAACGAAGACGCAAGTAATGCTTATAAGCTAGCCCCGATGAACCCTCCAAGCAGGGACCATCGGGGCTAGTTTTATTTATCGATCGCTTCGGACATTGTCTTGTCTGTCAGATGCGCATATATTTCCGTCGTCTCGGTTGAAGCATGACCGAGCTGCTCTTTTGTCTTATAGATGTCATTTTGCAAATAATAGTCGGTTGCGAATGAATGGCGAAGCTTATGAATCGTCAAAGCAGGCTTGCCGTAGTACTTGGCGTACTTGATGATCATCTGCTGCATGGCGCGCTTCGTCATCCGCTTTCCTTCCTTCTCACCATTCTTAATCGCCAGAAAGAAGGCTTTTTCACGCTTAGGAGCCTGGTATCGGGTGCTGCGCAATTCAAGATAACTCTCCAAATCTTCCTTCGCACGATCTCGAAAGTAGACGGGCGTCTTAAATGTCTCGTCATTATTGCCCTTGCGATGCACATAGACTAGCTTGTTCTTCATATCGACTTCGTCCATACTCAGGTTTACGACCTCGCTGACACGCAAGCCGGAATTCAAGATCAGACTGACGATAGCCGCATCTCGCGCTGCGTTCAGCTCGTGAGCATATAGAGCCTGCTTATTATTGGCCACATCCTGTGCGTAGCCTTGCCGAATGTATCGTATGAAGCTGTCCAGCTCATGCTCCTCAAGCAGCTTTCCTTTTAGCTTGGCTGCTGTATCTTTAGGCTTCTGCACGCGTTTGATCTCGATCTTGGCCATAATATTGCGTTTAAGCAGGGGATAATAGTTCTCGTCTTCCGCGATCTGACTTAAGTAATGAAATAGCGAGCGGAGTGAGGATAGCTTTCGTGAGACGGTAACCCTTGTATTCTTCTCTTCCTTATAGGTCGTCAAGTAGATCCGGAATGAAGTAACCTGCTCCATGCGCAAGCCTTCCAGATCAAGCAGCGTAATATCCTTCATCGATGGAGCCGAGCTGATGCCTTCCATGATGAGCCAGCCAAGAAATATCTCATAATCTCGTACATACTCGAGCAGTGTGGAAGGGGACAAGTCTGGCAGCTTGTACTCAATAAATTGCTGTATATACCAAGGCATCTCGGGTAATTTGCGATCAAGATGCTCGCGGTCTTTCAACTTCTGAATGGTCACGATAACGTACTCCTTTAGCTAACCAATATTTCTGTACATGAATATTTTATCATAATATGCAAATGACTTGGTTTTCTTTTCGGGCATAAAAGTTTACACTTAGAGAGATCAAGATGCAGAAAGGTGCTACATATGAAACAAACTTACACGATAAAACAAAAGGTAATCCAAATGCTCTACATTCTGCTGCCAATCTTCGTAACTCAGGTAGCTTTGCAATTAATGTCATTTTCCGATACGGTGATGTCCGCTAACTTTAATCCGGAGAACATGGCTGGGGTTGCGATTGGCGTTAGCCTCTGGACGCCGATCTATACGGGTATTAGCGGTATTTTTTTGGCGGTCACTCCGATTGTGGCGCAATATCTTGGCGCTAATAAGAAAGACCGAATCGCTTATAGTGTACAGCAGGCCGCTTATTTGTCGGTAGTTGTCGGCATTATTGTGCTTATCGTTGGCGGATTCGTACTTGATCCGGTTATTCAAAACATGCCTCTGGAACCTGTTGTCGCCGAGGTAGCGGCTGATTATTTAACGGCATTAGGTATTGGGGTCATTCCGATATTCATCTACACGGTGATGCGCGCATGTATTGATGGACTGGGGCAGACTCGGGTTACGATGTTTATTACGCTGCTGTCATTTCCGATCAACGTGTCCTTAAATTACATCTTTATTTTTGGCAAGCTGGGAATGCCTAAGTTAGGTGGCGTAGGGGCAGGTGTGGCCACATCAACCACCTATATCATACTGCTCGTTATTGCAACACTTTTTATGAAACGAAATACAACGTTTCGAGAACTTGGCATGTTCAGCCGGTGGGAGCCTGTCTCATTCAAGACGTGGAAAGAAATACTTCGAATCGGAGCGCCGATAGGACTGTCGATCTTCTTCGAAGTGAGCATCTTCTCCATGGTTACATTATTGATGAGCGAATATGATACAATCACGATTGCAAGTCACCAAGCAGCGATGAACTTTGCTTCCTTGTTGTATATGTTGCCGCTCAGTATCGCGATGTCGCTCACGATACTTGTAGGCTTCGAAGTGGGAGCGAAGCGTTATCAGGACGCGAAGAAATTCGCGCGAATTGGTCTGATTGCAGCCTTAACTTTGTCATCTACAGCAGCTGTATTTCTCTTCCTCTTCTCGTCGGATATCGCGCGATTATATGGCGATGATCCAGCACTATTAAGTTTGACCGAGCAATTCTTAATGTTTGCGATCTTCTTTCAGTTGTCCGACGCGATAGCAGCGCCGATTCAAGGCACACTAAGGGGCTATAAAGATGTTAATGCAGTATTTATCATCGCGCTCACTTCTTACTGGATTATTGGTCTTCCGATCGGATATGTGATGGCGAATTTCACTTCATTAGGCGCCTTTGGTTATTGGATCGGTCTCATCTCAGGCTTAGCAGCGGGGGCGATCGCGCTCTTTATTCGACTGGCAGTTGTGGAGCGTCGTGCTTCTCGCGGCTTATGGAAGCAACAGGCATAACCGTTTGTCGGTGCGCGGCAAGTACTGAACGGTAAAGCTTAAGGCTCTTATAGAGCAGGTAAGCCCCAATATAGCTGCCTCCGAGGGCCAGCCAATGGCTCAGCGTTAGCTTCTTGACGAAGAGGTAGACGACGGTGCCGCCGATAAAGTCAATCGCGAAATAATCTTTAATTCTAGAGATCGGTATTATAATGACGATCAGGTTCGGTTGCTTTGGAATGGAGGAACCTTTCAAGGCCCGCACCTCCTGTCATGATGGTCAAAAACAATATCACAACATCGTATGAGGCAACAAGATGAATCATGTTTGTATTCAGAATAAAAAGCTGCTATGTGTTTTGAACATGGACAGAGCATTATCCTCAATGTGAACAACATGTTTGTTCCATGACCTTGAATCTACTGTATAGAATCAGATAATATTAAAGGGGTAAAGTATAGCGAAAACAGATCGAACAAATATTAAATGAAAGAATAGGAAGAGCATAATGAATATCGATTTAAATGGTTATCAGGTAATCTTAAAGAAACTATCCACCCAGGATATCAAGCTTAATGAGCCAATTAAGAATCATGCGTATACCAAGCTGGGAGGAAATGCGGATATATTTATCACGCCGTCAACTTATGAGGAACTAAGCGCCATTCTTCGTATCGCTAAAGAAGAAGAGATTTCTGTTACGTTATTGGGACATGGTGCTAATCTTATTGTGAGAGATGGGGGGATTCGCGGGATAACAATCAACCTAAACAAAATGAATGAAATCCGCTCCGAAAATGGTACCCTTCATGCTCAAGCTGGAGCTTCGATCATAAATGTATCTAGGCATGCATTAGAAAGCGAATTGACAGGACTAGAGTTTGCATGTGGGATTCCGGGAACAGTGGGCGGCGCGCTATTCATGAACGCTGGAGCTTATGGTGGACAGATCTCGGATGTATTGGTTAAAGCGATCGTTATGAGCGAAGAGGGGGAACTTCTCAACTTATCTAAAGAGGACCTTCATTTAGGATATCGAAAGAGCATTATTTCCGAGAAAAATTACATCGTGCTGGAAGCTGAATTTCACTTAGAACACGCTCGATATGCAGACATTAAAGAGAAAATGGATGAGTTCACAATGGCTAGGGAAAGTAAACAGCCTTTGGAGTATCCATCCTGTGGAAGTGTATTTAAACGTCCTCCAGGTTATTTCGCAGGAAAATTGATTCAAGATAGCGGTTTGCAGGGAATGAGAATTGGCGGTGCGGAAGTATCTACTAAACATGCTGGATTCATTGTGAATGTGAGCAACGCTACATCTCAGGATTATATCGATCTAATCAATGTCATAAAGAATACAGTGAAGCAAAAGTTTGGTGTGGATTTAGAGACGGAAGTTATTATTATTGGTGAAGAATAGATGGGATAGTATTTGGTTAGAGTAGAGAAAAGGATGGCAACAGCGCCATCCTTTTTTGTTTGGCTCTGTTCTAGTTTAGTGTGTATCGAAAGTGTACTGAACTAAGTGATGTTATGAAGCAAGTTATACATCAAACTATACCATGTAACATGAGGGTGGGTTAATATCACACATATGTTATAAATTAGTGGTGATTTTATCGAAAACACTACGCAACTAAGCTGTGAAATGACCCGAAGTAAGAATCATTTGCCTCGTTAACATTAAACTGCGTATAATAATGATTATATGCAGTAATTTTCATACTTACATGAAGTAGAATTGGAGGCAGCTGGGTATGACAACAGGAGATTGGAATCGACTCGAATTGGAGGAGACCTACGAGGAAGAACTGCAAGCATTTCGCTTATGGATGTCAAACGCCGGCTATACACAGCTTACGCAACGCAATTATGTCGGGGATGTACTTCATTTTCTGCGACGGTTGAATGGGCAGTCTATATATGAAGTGAAAAATAAACAGATCTTCGCGCATCTAGCTTGGTTAAAATCCACTGGAGTGAAGGATGCGACTCGCAATCGAAAGCACTGTGCATTAATCAGCTTCTATCGCTCGCTGAACGAGCTGGAGATGACGGATATTAATCCCGCGCTCCAAGTCAAGAAATCCAAGACTGAATCAGCTCGAGCTCCGGTCTATTTGGAACCTCAAGACATTAAGCGCTTGCTTCACATGGTTGAAGGAAAATACCGCAATCGCAACTTAGCAATACTTATGCTTATGTCGTACGGTGGTCTGCGTGTTGGCGAAGTGCATCGGCTCAATCTGTCTGATTATCATCCAGAGCGAAAAACTATTGAGGTATTGGGTAAAGGTCGAAAGTGGCGCACAGTTCCACTCCCAGCTCCAGTAGCGGAGCAGATAGAGCTTGCAATCCAGGAGCGCATTGAGCCTTGGCGCGCGCAGGAGGATGCGTTATTTATATCGCAGAAGGGGCGACGAATATCGATCCGCTACATACAATTGATGGTTCAGCAACTGACAGATCAGGTGGACGGCAATTCAAATGACAGGCTCCACAATTCTAATTGGAAGCAAGTTTCCAGCCATAAGCTGCGACACTCCTATGCGACGATGCTCGTTCGGAGCGGGACAGATATCCGTACAGTACAGGAATTGCTTGGACATGCTTCCATTCAAACGACAACGATCTACACCCACGTCAACGATAAGCAGAAAGAAGAAGCAACTGCACGATTATCAGCTTGGATCTAAAGTGCTTCATTTCACAAGGAATGCTGTATATACGCTCTAAAATGAAAGGAATTACACGAATGAGGGCTGTGAGGCGCAATGAACAGCACTATAGCGCTAGATTTCCTCGGATGACCTTCGTTACTTTATTAGGATTACGCGACTAATGGTGCTAAACTATTGAAGTTAGACCTTGCTTGTGATCCATCGTATATACATGCGGTGATTTGAGTAGCAGACTAACATAGAAGAACGATCATAGAAGGTGGAAGGTCATGCAAGTCGCAGCAGGATTTTTGATATTAATAGGATTTAACGCAGCCGGTGTGTGGTTGCATCAATCGCTTCATATTCCGTTACCCGGTAATGTACTTGGGCTCGTTCTATTTATAGCCGCATTATTGCTCAAGGTAGTTCGCTTAGAGTGGGTTGAGCGCTCTTCCGAGTTCCTCTTGAAACATATGCTGTTGTTCTTTATTCCCTATGTAGTCGGAATTATCGCGTTCTTTCCGGTCATTAAAGCGCATTGGTTCAGCATGTTTGCCGCTATTATCGGCAGCACGCTCGCAGTATTGTTTGCAACTGGTTATACAGCGAAGAAGTTGCAGACGGAAACAGTCAGCAAGCCAGCCGTGACTTCACCCAGCAAGGAGGATACAGCATGGATGCAGGAAGTGTAATACATCAGTTATGGTTTGGGTTGACCTTAACACTTGCCGCTTATATCGGCGCAAGGTGGGTTCATAAACGCATCACTTGGCTGCACCCCATCCTAACAAGCTCAGGTGTGCTGATGGCACTGCTATTAATTGGCGATATACCGCTGGAAACGTATGATGAAGGTGCACATCTGTGGGCCGTTATTCTAGGACCAGCAACTGTGGCGTTGGGAGTTCCGATCTACAAGAACCGTGAACATATTAAGCAGCAGTTCAAAGCAATTATACTATCTATTACATGTGGTGCGGTCGTAGGTGTGGCAAGTGTAGCAGGGATATTGTCCTTATTTGACAATGGCGGCGAACTTCTGCAAAGTATGCTTCCTAAATCAGTGACATCTCCAATTGCAATAGAGATCGCGAATACTATTGGCGGCGTACCGGAATTAGCGGCAGTATTCAGCGTAATTACAGGCTTTGTCGGCGCGCTTGCGGGAAATGCATTTTTACGCAAAGTAGGAATCCGTGATGAATTATCACAAGGCATTGCGATGGGAACCGCAGCGCATGGATTCGGTACCGCAAAATGTTTGTCTGAATCCGATAAGCAGGGGATGTTTAGTGGATTAGCAATGGGCTTGATGGGGGTAATGACGTCAATCTTGTTTGCATTTATGCAATTTATCTTTTAATAGATATAGTGAATTAGAGACTGCTCGATTGATGGTGTTGAAACCTCTCGAGTAAGTCTCTTTTTTGATGATATTCGAATGAGTTATAGTGGTGGGGAAAGCATCGGTCAGTGGAAAGCTCTGAAATATCGAAAAAAAGATGAAAAACATGGCTCTTTTTCAATGGTGTGTGATTAATTTCACATGATATAGTATAAATTTGTGATATAGTAAAGACATTCAAGAAGAGGAGTGATCATAATGAAAGTATTCAAAACATTTGACGATACGAATAAAGTGACATCCAACTTTTTGCAATTCTGCTACATGTGTGATGATAAACATAAATGTACAACTGAAGAGACTTGCCGTCAATGCTGGGCTGACAACAATGTTGACACAGATTGCAAGCGCAACGAAACAAGCGACATGCTTGCAAGTTACTACGCATAAGGTAAGTTCGAATTTATTTAGCTAGTTATGTGAAATCTGTAACAAACCTGTAATGGGATATTGCTCATCCCTTTTACTTCTTTATTATCTTAGTTTGAAGAATCCACTTGAAGCCCTCGGTCGTTTCGATCGGGGGTATTTTTTTGCGTTAAAATGGTTAACATAATGTATCATATGTAATCTTTAATTGTAACTATATATTCCTTGGCATCGTAGTATAATAAAGAGAACCAAGGAGGGAGTGTCTATGACGAAAGTCATTACATCTGCTCGGCGCATTGATCTGGAAGTCTGGTATGACAGCTGGTGTCCGATGTGCAGTGGAATTAAGGCTCGTCTTGAGAAGCTGGATTGGCTGCATGCTTTGCATTTTCAATCCATTCGTGATCACCACGCATTAAAGCAATCTCAACTAAAGGACATATCACCGACTTTACTGGAACAGCGGATGTACATTCGGAATATGAGAAGCGGAACAATTCGCTCAGGCATCGAGGCGATAGAGTCGATCGCGAGTGTCGTTCCTTTATTGTGGCCGCTCTGGCCGGCGATTGTGGTGAGCAGGATATTAGGCTTGGGACAGCGCATGTATGATTATATCGCATCACGCAGATTGATCGTGCCGACAGGCGCATGTTCAGAAGGTAGCTGCGAATGGAAGCCGCCTTCATCAGACTCATAAGGTGTGACAGCCTGCATATAGAACGGGAAAAGAGCGCAGAGATAATCTCTGCGCTCTTCTGATGTAAAGCTCCGACACGGCATCGCTTATACTCGTTGAGGATGCTCGGCAGCTACAAGTCTTACTGCTTCGGCGTTGCTGCTGACTTGGGCAGCATCTTTGCATCCTGGAATGACGCAGGATACAGCAGGATGCTGCAAGCACCAAGCCAGCGCCCATTGCGCCATATTGATTCCTTCCGGCACTTCTTCCTCTTGAATCTTCGCAACAACTGCAAGCTGCTGGTCGAGCCCCTCGCCATTCATGCGAGCACGCACATCATTAGCAGCGAAGCGGGCGCCGGCCTTATACTTGCCGGACAATAAGCCGCTAGCAAGCGGTACTCGCGCAAGCACGCCTAATTGTTGACGTTCGCATTCTGGAAATACGTCCTGTTCCGGCGAACGATCTAAGCGATTGTAGACGATCTGAATCGTACTTGCGCCAACCTGTGCCGCATTCGTCGTTTGATGCATACTATTGGATTTGTTAAGCGACAGACCCAGATGCTTTATCTTTCCTGCTTGCTTCTGTTTATCCAGCATCGTCCACAGCTTATCATTATCGAATGCTTGATCATTTCCAGAGTGGAATTGATACAAGTCGATGTAATCAGTCTTTAACGCCATTAATGATCGATCCAATTGGATCAGAGCATCCTGTGCGCTATAGCCGTCTGTACGGTTCATATGGGAGTGAAAGTAGTGTCCGAACTTCGTTGCAACGATCCAGTCCTCGCGTTTATCACGCTTCAAGAAGTCTCCAATGAAGGCTTCTGACAAATGATCTCCATAGCATTCAGCCGTGTCAATGAGATTGATGCCTTCTTCTTTTGCTCGTGTTAATACTTCATCGACTTCCGATTGCGTATAATCATGGCCCCATTCACCGCCAAACTGCCATGTGCCGACTCCGATAACAGAGACTTTCAGCTCAGTTTTGCCTAAACGTCGGTATTGCATTTATGTAACACTTCCTTTCACAGGTATTGTTTGCACATTTAGTGTATAATCATCTTATCACAAACCTCACCAGCTTACGAAATCTATGAGATTTTGAAAAATGTGATGAAATCCGCAATAATAGAGTAGAGTTGCCCTAAACACGATAATATGTGAATTATGAAATAGAAAGTAGTGAGAAACGATGACTAACCAGTGGATCGCAGAAAGATATGAACTTACGCAGCAGATTATGCAATCAGATGACGGTACTTGGTACCGTGCTATAGACACATCGCTTAAACGAGAAATTATGATACTGATAACAGATGCAGCAGAACATACGACATTGCTGCAAGCGCAGCGAGATATGAAGGATGCTGCCCAGCTCTCGAATGAAGAATTTTTGCAAATACTTAACGCAGGACATGATGACCAGATCAGCTATATCATATTCCAAGCCATTTCGGGTACACCTCTTTATCAGTATGCCGAAAGCCATGCAGTAACCCTGCGCACGGTGCTGCAATGGGTATTCCGTGCTGGACAATTGCTGCAGCAGGGGCAGCTGTGCGGGCTGTCATCCTTCTCGGTCAGCTTTGACAATCTGTGGATAACAGACGACCATGAGCTCGTTGTGATGAATTATTGGAAACAAACCACAAGCAGCCGTACAGGCACGCAAGGCTTGCTTCAATTGCTCTATCAATGCTGTACATTGCATGCATTGGCGCCGCGTCAGCTTGATGTATTCATCAGCCGTATTCAATCATCGCTGAAGCATGAGCAGCCTGTAGTTCGCGAATCGGTCATTACGTTAGCGAAACGAGTATACGAGGATGAGCCTTCTATCATGAGCTTTATGATCATGCTGAAGGAAATGATCGACCAGCCAGCTGTACCAATCAAAGATGAACGGCCTCGATCTAATGATGAAGAGCCTTCGGTGTCGGATGATACGATTATGTTTGCGACTCCTGCTATGCAGCAGAAGCAGCGTCCAGTACGTCCAGAACCTGCATCAACTCCAGCTACAGCTAATGCTCGGCCGCAGACAAGCAATCTAGAGGAGTTAATGACAGCGCCTGGAGCTAGAGGAAAGAACAATCAGCAGACGCGTGACCATAATAATCAGCCAGCCTCGACGAATCGTCGCTCTAGTAAGATGAAGATTATTGCAGCTATAACGGGTTGCGTGCTCTTCGTCAGCTTGATCGGAGGCGCCGTATTATGGGCTAACTCACTTAGTAAAGATGACGAAACAGCTCAAAATACGGAATCTGTGACAGGAGCACCTGTGACTGGAGATACTGAAACTTCATCTAATGACCAATCACAGAATGTAGCTGCGGATCAGAATGGATCTACCAGTTCTTCAGAATCGTCATCTCAAGATACGGAGAATACGGATAGCCAGAATCAAGCAACGGGGACAGAGGAGTCCGAGCTCAAACCGTCAGAGCCGATTTCGAACAATGGCAGTAATAGCACTGATAACAACAAAAATAACAACACGGGTAAGACTACAGAGAAACCAGATCAACCGAATCCTGACCAGCCTGGAACAACTGAGCCTGTAACACCGCCTAATACAGGGGAAACAACACAGCCGGAGACTCCAGCTACAGGGGAAACAACTCCTGAAGGTACTATGCCTAACTTGGTTGGCCTTACCGAAAAGGAAGCTGAGAAGCAAGCACTTGCAGCAGGCCTTAAATACAACTTTGAGAAGAAAAATGCTGAAGGTCAAGAAGCAGGTAAGGTATTTCAACAAGAGCCTGCGGCAGGCACACCAGTCAAAAAAGGCGATAAAATCACCTTCTACATTGCACGTGACAAGAAATAATAAGATCTTTCCTATTCCATGTAAGCTGGGTCCGATCCATCTTTCATGATAATGTATTCACATATTTGACTTAAAGTGGACACTGATAAATGGATTATTATGTTAATATTAAATCAAGAAAATGAATCTAAGGTTGATAAAGGTTATGCAAGATAACAGGGTGGGGCGCAGTTAGCAATTATAACTGTTCCTCACTCTTTTCATTTATATAAATATTCAAGTCTTGATTATCACAACAGTTGTTATCATAATTGGAAGTATCATGCTAATTGTCTCTATGTAAGTCATGATGAATGACATGAAATTACAGCTTGAAACAGCAAACTATCGGAGATGGAGGAACACCTATATGAGCAGTACAACCATTATCCCTATACTTGAAATGAAGCAAATCCATGAGGCATGTGATATCGCACAAGCGATCTGGATCGAGCACTACACACCGATTATCGGCAGAGAGCAAGTCGATTATATGGTCGCTAAGTTTCAGTCTCCGCAAGCGGTGAAAGATCAGATTGATAGTGGATACGAGTACTTCTTTCTAACTTACGAGAATCAGAGCGCAGGGTACTTTTCTGTTAAACACGAACAGAATAAGCTGTTTTTAAGCAAACTTTACGTTGATAGAACATATCGCGGCAAAGGAATCGCATCTAAAGCAATTGCATTTATATTAGAAGAGTGCAAGAAACATAAGCTTCAGTGCATCTATCTGACAGTGAACAAGTATAATCATCAATCCATCGCCGCATATGAGCGGCTTGGCTTTAAGAAGGCTGATGAGGTTGTGGCCGATATCGGCAACGGTTACGTGATGGACGATTATATTATGGAAAAATGGATTGAAGCTTAATTCAGTGACGGAGGAGCGGGTGAGATGCGGCAATACGAAGCGGAACTGGTAGTCGACTCACAGTGTCAACTGGGTGAGGGACCTGTCTGGGATGCTCGTACGAGATCGATCTATTGGGTCGATATTACGGGTAAGAAGCTTATGCAGTATGATGCAGATAACGGTGACACCCGTTCAATAGATCTGGAGCAGCAGATTGGGTGTTTCGCTCTTAGGGATGACGGAACCGCTGTCGCTGCGGGAAGCCATGGGTTCCAATATATGAACTTGAACACGGGCGCCTTGCAGGCGATTCATGATCCCGAAGCACATCTGCCAAGCAATAGATTCAATGATGGAAAGTGCGATAGTCTCGGCAGATTCCTCGCGGGTTCGATCACCTCAGACAGCAGTCCAAATGGAGCACTGTATGTGATGCACCCATCTGGAGAAATCAAAAAGCTGCTGGATCAGATCGCATGCTCCAACGGCATTGCATGGTCGCAAGATGAAACGAAGATGTATTATATCGATTCCCTTGCGTACGCGGTACACGCTTATGACTATGATGCTGAGAAATGTGCGCTAAGCAACAAGCAAGCTATCATTACATACTCCGTACCTGGTATCGTACCGGATGGGATGACATGGGATCAGGAAGGCATGCTCTGGATCGCGGAATGGGGCGGCTGGAATGTAACGCGCTGGAATCCCGCGACTGGCGAGCGGTTGGCCAAGATTCAGGTGCCATGCGAGTATGTCACGTCCTGTGCATTTGCTGGAGAGGGGTCAGACGAGCTGTACATCACGACTGCAAGAGGCGGATTGACGGAAGAACAATTGGCAGAGCAGCCTCATGCGGGAGGACTGTTTCGTGTGAAGACAGGTGTAGCGGGGATTGGCGGACATTTGTTCAAGGGTTAGGGGTAAAATAAATAATAATTAACGACATTAATTAAGCATATTCCTTCGCGGAATATGCTTTTTTTTCTGTCTACCATTATCCTAGTTTGATTATATCCATTTTATATAAAGACAAATGGTTGTCATCCTCGTATAATGAACTCAATATTTCATATATATTGGCAAAAAAGGGGGTTAGACGTATGTTAGAAAACAATATCCAAGTTTCGATCGTGAACTACCATCCCGACTATGCGCAATTAATTGCAGACATGTGGAATCGCAGTCAAGATTCATGGGGTGGGGGCACATCGGTGCGAACCGCTGAGCAAGTTATCCAGCAGGAAGCAAGTTCAGATAACTTAGCCTTATTTCTTGCCATATGCGCTGATGAAGTAGTTGGTTACTGCAGTTTATGCGAATTCCGTGATGATGTTGGAGCTTTATATATACAGCTGTTGAATGTTCGCCCGGACTTTCACGGTAAGGGTGTAGGCAAGCAGCTTGTGCTGCGCTGTGTTGAGGAGACGATACAGCGCGGTTGGAGACGTCTAGATCTTCATACGTGGGGATCGAACATGAAGGCAGTGCCGCTCTATAAGCGAACGGGCTTCTTCTGGGAAGAACGAGATGATCAGGTGCACTTGATGAACTTCATTCCGAATGTGGTGGCTTGTGAAGCGATTGCTCCTTATATGAAAGAGATAGATTGGTATAAGGATTCGACTCGTATGATTGAGGTCAAACCCGATGGTGAGGTTGATAATGGCTTCCATACTTACAGCTACACCTGGGAGAAGGATGGGCATCAACTGCGAGTGGACTTTGAGCGCCGCGGAAGAGGGATCTGTCTGATCGAGACAGAGGACTACCGCATATCCGCCCATGCCGAGTCAGCTGAACCTGTGTTTGGTAAGACCTATGCGATCGAATATCGAATTGTGAACAAATCCGGCGCTCCGCTGCAAATTGCCTTTCAAGGCGTGGACGACGGAAACATCAAGTTTGATTGGCAGCAAACTGTAAATGTCGTCGATGAGATGGTATTGAATTCCCGCTTCTACGTGGGCGAGATTGAGGAAGAGCCGCATGAATATCGTACTTGCCCTGCCGTTAAAGCCAATGTGCTCATAAACGGTCTGCAAGTCGATATGAAGCTGGGGGTCATTTCCCGCTTCCCGGCTAAGCTGAAGCTGCAAGTGCCTGATATCATGTATGCGCAGAATGGATGCTATGAATTCTATGTGGATGTAGAGAACCAATTTCCGAATGCCGCAGAGTTTTCCTTTATGTTGCCTGAGGTCCCGTGGATGGAGCTTGAAGTGGATCAGTTCTCAATCCGACTGGCTGCGAATGAGAAAGCATCCTTAACTGTTCCATTCCGACTCTTGGATTACGGATTCTATGAGCCGCGAATTGCAGTTGGATCTGTAACAGATTCAGGAGAAAGCGTGTCCTTCTCACGATCAATCGGCGGCGGTTTCGGAGGCCCTGGCGCCGTATTGCTCGGGGAAAGCGACTCTAAACGTTACGTGTTAAACGGTCGCAGTCGACTCGTTATGTTGAAGGACTACAATCAGATTAGCTTGTACAACGTTGGGCGTGAGCAGAATCGCATTGTCGCGCTATTTCCGCGAATCGGCCTGCCTTATTCAGGAGAGTTCGGCAAGAAGAAGCCGGAACGAGTAGAGCGGATTGAAATGAAAGGAGCAGCAGGCTATAAGCATACGTATCATTCGGATGCATTTTCAAGCCTAATGCTGCACACCTATACGCTGCTGCATGCTGACGGTACCGTAAAGATGTGGCAGGAGCTGGAGAATATCGGTGAGTCTCCTATATTAACCGACACCCGAGTATCTCAGCGAATCAATATGAGCTTGTACCGTGCTGTGCTGCCATATGAGGGCAGATATGTAGAGATGGAGACGACACATGGCAATGAATTCGATCATTGGGATTCTGACAAGTTATCCGAACCTTGGATCTTTTCACGCGGAGAGAATTCAGGACTAGGCATATGCTGGTCTGACTCACATCAGATGTCGTTTGGCAATTGGTTTATAGACTTGGAATCCGCTATTCCAGAACTGAAATCACATGAAACGAGAAGCACAGATACGATCACATTGACGATCGGCGGATTCGAAGACTGGCAGTCATTCCGCAGCTTTGCGCTCAAATCAAACGATCGGGAGCTACCAGCACCAGTCGTTCAGGATATTGAACTAGAGGTGAATCAGGGCAATCCATTCACTGCTTCATCTCGTGACGGAATATCGGTCGTGCTGCGCGACCTTAAGAAGAATTCATGGGAAGGCGAAGTCAAGGCTGAGCTAGCGGGCGCGGTACATAGCTGTTCCTTCTCAGCAGATGACGATCAAACGGAAGCCTCCTTCCAGCTTGACTCGCTGAATCAGGACTTCGAAACGTTACAGGTTGAAGCTAAGCTAGGAGTAAGGGATGAAGCTGTTCGAGCAGCCTTATTCAAGATGTCCGGCGGCATCGATTACTCACATACGGAGGATGCTGGTCACATTATCCAAGAAGCGGATAATGGAAAGATTCGCATATCCGCCGCCGCGGGATACTATTGCGGCCTTCGTTCTCTACAAGTGAACGGCCGTGAATGGCTCGATTCTGATTTCCCTAATTACAGCGCGAAGTCGTGGTGGAATCCATGGATTGGCGGGATCTATGATCAGGTATCCAATATGCGCGCTCATAATCTGATTCATGAAGAACGCTCCGGCGGGATCGCTCATATGACCGATCAGCATGGCAATGAATGGTCTGGTATTCGTATGAGTCAGAGCATAAATGAACACAAAGTGTTTAAGGGTCTGAAGTGGGATACCTACTACATGATGCTGCCTGGGGTTCCGGTGCTGGCTATCGTTACTGATGTGCATCAGCATACGGGCACGTATTTGGAAGAGGATCGAAACTGGTATACTCAGATGTTCCTTCAGCCAAGAGAAGATCAGGATCACGGCTGGCTTCGTACGTATTCGGTTAACGGCAGTCCTATACGCTATCTTCTGGGTCAAGGCGAATTGTATGCTGAGGAATCCATACATTATGCAATCGGTCATAACGGCGAGCCGGATATCATACACATTGTGACCGATGAATATCGAGTTAGTCCAACGATGCAGAGCAATAAGGATGTTAGTGTACTATCCTTTTCACGCAAGCTAGGTATACCTCATGGGAAAATTGTGCGATTGGCTCCGATCATTCTTGTATTTGCTGATGAGCTGCTGCCAGAGAGTTCATTGAGCTCAATGCGTGGACTTACATTTAAGTTGCAAGATAAGCATGCACTAGTCAAAGGAGTATGATCGAATGAAGATTATTGACGCGCACATGCACTTATCGAACATTCATTCATTTTACAAGACTGCTGTTCGTTCAGGGATCGATTATTCGCTTGAAGGAATTCTGAAAGAATATGCTGATAATGATGTCGTGCTCGGAATCGGAATGGGGGTTACGGAGACGCTGCATGAAGGGTTTCCTGATCGCGGCTCCAGGACTCCAATGGGTCTCGATCTGGAAGAGAATCTGCCTCCACAACTTGTGTACTGTCCGGGTATCAATCCATTTACGCTGGATCAAGCCGCACTTGATGCGCTTGAACTCAGCCTGAAGAAGCCTGATGCTGTAGGGATTAAGATTTACCTCGGGTATTATCCGTACTATGCATACGATGATGTGTATCAGCCGGTGTATGAGCTTGCGAAGCAGTATAAGGTACCTGTCGTATATCATACAGGCGATACGTATTCGGAGCGCGGCTTATTGAAATACGCCCATCCCTTGACGATCGATGAAGTGGCTGTTCAGCACCGTGAGGTTAACTTTATGATGGCTCACTTAGGAGATCCTTGGGTGCTGGATGGTGCAGAAGTTGTGTATAAGAATCGGAATGTATATGCCGATCTGTCTGGATTAATGGTGGGGGATGCGGTGAACTGCAAGCGGCTGAAGGATTCACCACTCTTTTTCTCGCATCTGCGTCACGCGCTTGTCTATTGCGATCATTATGATAAGCTGCTCTTCGGGACGGACTGGCCGCTCGCGCCAGTACGCTCCTATAAGGAGTTTGTAATGGAGCTTATTCCTGCGGAGTATCATCAAGATGTGTTCTTTAATACCGCTGTGCGAGTATTTCCTAAAATTGCACCGATAGTTAAATAAGACAAGAGTTGACCAAGCTCATCTGATTTAATATTGGATGAGCTTGTAAGTTAAAAAGATGTTAACATATAATGTGTTATGTAAACTATAAAGCGAAAGATAAAGTAGAGCCGCAAAGGCTTACAATGATAATGCTGTGAAGGGGATTGTAAAGTGATCGATACAAGGACAAAATTCGTGCAGGACTTGCAAAGAATTAAGGAAGAGAATTACGCTCTTCGTGAGGGGGAACAAGTACAGGATTTCTTAACTCTTATGCTGCAATATATCGGTGATCCTCAGCCGGAAGTTCGGGATGATCTTATCTATCCGACATTTTATGTATGGATTCATGAAAAGGATATGCTTACTGAAGTGGAACTACGGAGCCTTCTTGCTGTTCTAACCGATGGACAGCATTTGTTCTATCATATTGGCAGCGAGGGCGACCAGACTGTATTTACACGGACTTTCTCTATGCTGCCCATAGCTTTAATTGTGCAGCGGCACAGGATGAAGCCGTTTCTGGATTTCTCTGATTTCCAGCATGTGAAAGATTCGCTGCTTCGCTATTATAAAGAGGAGAGGGATCTTCGCGGCTATCTGCCCGAAGGAGGCTGGGCTCATAGTGCAGCCCACGGAGCGGATGCATTGGATGAACTGGTACAGTGCTCAGAGAGCGATGCAGCGGTGCAGCATGAGGTTCTTGCTGCGATCAAGGGGATTCTGCATAACGGGACTCATATATTTAACGATGAAGAAGATGAGCGGATCGCCACCATCGTTGATACGATGATTATCACGGGCGCACTTCCACAGCAGGAGATTGCGGACTGGATCAGCGGCTTGGCAATATGCGATTACCAGACGAATAACCGTGAACAGGTGATCGCCCGAGTGAACAGCAAGAATTTTCTGCGCTGTCTTTATTTCAGAAGGGGACAGGTTAGTCGAGAGAATTGTCATGCTATTGCCATCCTCGCCACCGAGGCCAAATTAAACAAGTTTGCGATAAGTAAGTATTGATTTCACTCGATATTTACTGGGTGCTCCAATCATCATTCTTGGCGTCATCATACTGCATCCAGTCTTCTTCGATCGATGCTGCTTGAATCTCATCTGCTCCGATACAATAGTAGGCATAACCTTCTTCTTCGTGCTTCTTAAGCGCCCGTTCCTTCACATACTTCGGACTTGCTTCTCCTGCATCTTCATCATAGACGAGCAGGATGCCATCCGTTTTGCGAAATAACAGCTCGTCACGAGCGATAAACTGCCATTTGCCTTGATAGGGTTGATTGCTGACTGCTGCATAGTAATCTAAGCTGCCTACAATCTGCTGAAAATACGCTTTCTTATCCTCATTCCACTGCTCCTCAGGATTGCTAAATGCGGATAGAATAGAGCATCTCAACTGCGGATACTGAGACTTCAGCGAGATTGCTGCCTCACATGCCCAGAGATCAACACCGTATTGGCCCGGGGTTATAATCCATTCCAATCCTTCATCCAGAAGCGGGATCAACCTTGCGGTAATGGCCTTCTTGATATATTCAATTCCTTGATGCTTGCTGCCGTATATGCCGAGCTCATGCGCGCGATAGCCAGTGATGAACAAATTCTTCAAGCTTAACCGCCTCCTTGCATTGAAATAACGTCCTGCTGTGTTTACATCATACCTTGTTTTGATGCTAGGGTCACGTCGACTCTTGACAGCACCAAGAAATAACAAAACGGCAGACCGAGGGAGTTCCTCATCCGCCGTTCAGATATCGGTTTACTGCAGTATAGATTTTTAAGCCGTTATTGAGTTACAGGATCCGCGTATTGTTTGCCAAGGGTATCAACTGTAACTTTTTTTATAACTGGCGGTGTAGTAGGGCGATCACTCTTGTCTCGATCCAGCGCTACGATCTCATCAACGACTTCCATGCCTTCCGTTACTTTGCCGAAGGAAGCATACTGGCCGTCCAGATGCGGAGAATCTTCAGTCATGATGAAGAATTGAGAACCTGCTGAATCCGGGAAATTGCTTCTCGCCATAGATAATACGCCGCGTGTGTGCTTCAGATCATTTTGAAATCCGTTACTTGTGAATTCACCTGCAATAGAATAATTTGGACCGCCCATACCGGTACCTTCAGGGTCTCCACCTTGAATCATAAAGCCGGGGATTACACGATGGAATATAGTTCCATCGTAGAAGCCTTTATTCGCGAGCGAGATAAAGTTGTTGACGGTGTTAGGTGCGACTTCCGGGTACAGTTCGGCCTTGATCTGCTTGCCGTTGTCCATCTCAATCGTTACAATCGGATGGCTTGCATTCGGATCAGGTACATTCAATTTAGAATCCGTATCGGTTGTATTCTGATTGCTTGCGCTGCCCGTTGTGGAATCAGAAGCAGCTCCATTGCTTTCTTTGTTCTTATCTCCACAGCCAGTTACCACCAACATTAATGTTAGGACGACAACAAGTATGGAAAGAGTTCCCTTGCGATGTTTCATGTTACGTTCCTCCTAAATGTAATTCTAGAGTTCCATGAGTTGTATCTTACCACATGTCGAACACCGTCGAGAAGTGAATGGGGAAAGAAACCATTCAATTTAAGGATAAAAAATTCTTAATGTTGGCTCGTGAGCATGTAGCAGATAAGTAATGTAGTATACCGAATAAATATTATGTAAACAACCATACAGCAAGCAATGTGACATTTTACAGTAAACACCAATAAAAAACTCCTCTCGTACATATCTGAAATCATGCATAGTAGAGGAGCTAGGTTATGGGCATTGACTAACGAAAGCTAATCTTTGCTGTTTGGCTTATACAGAAAACGTGATACAGCTATACCTATCGTCCCGAGACCGATAAACAGAACAGCGCGTATGGCCGTTGAGACGTCGGGAAGATCAATCAATATGACTTTCGCCAATGTCAGGAATAAGAATAATAAGCCTGCTAGGCGTACTTTCTTCCGGTCTGCTACCACGCCATAGGCTGTTACTGATATCGCAAAGGCAACCCAGACAGTGGACAAGAGCAGGTGTTGGAGATCATAGGACAGCGATTCCGTCAACACATTCGTGATCTGTGTCAGGAAGAGCAAGAGCAGGAATGCATTCCCCCAAGCAATTAGTCGAGCAAGTGAATGATTAGCGATCACATAGATCCAGGACAAGGTTGCCATCAGCACGATCCAGCCAAGAGATTCTGCAGACCATACTTGCTCAATAGGTGTGCTAATTACGATAAATGCGCCTATCACGTAGATAATCGTTCCACTGATCTTCTGGAATCTTCCTTCATATTTCCTGTTTATATAGAGTACAAGTGCACCCAAGAGAAGGTAAGAAGCAGCTCGGAAATCAGTATGGACGATATCAAGCAGCCAGAGAAACCAGCTGAATGCAGCCACACTCATAAAGATGTCTATCTGCTTCTTTTGGGTGAAGCGCCAGTAAGAGGTTAAGGTGTATAAGATGGCTGCACAACTGATAACAATCGTATACACACCAGATATAAAGCCAACATTCAACACGTAGATCCAGCCCATCGTGACGAAGAAGCTAGTCAATAGAGTACCAGGGTGTTTAACGATCGCGCTGTTCAAGGAGGACTTCAGCGAGATCAGATAGATAATGAGATGCTGTAAGATAACAGCTGATGTAATGGCGATGCGAGCATCCTGACCAGAATAAGACACCATCATAAAGAATAATGGGAAGTGAAGTAAAAAGAAAGCAGTGTAATAGGATCCAGGGAATGAGTAATAGTGGGAGAGTATGATCATGGTGATGGAGAATATGACTTCAAACATAACAGGTACCCATATAT
Source organism: Paenibacillus sp. EB106-04-04-XG159 (assembly GCF_058791835.1). NCBI lineage: Bacteria > Bacillati > Bacillota > Bacilli > Caryophanales > Paenibacillaceae > Paenibacillus > Paenibacillus sp. EB106-04-04-XG159. The sequence continues at coordinate 124,501 of NZ_JBYTDY010000007.1, forward strand.
TGATATCGGACGATTCGATAATAAATGGGATTAAGTATCCTGCAGCCATGCTTAAGAACATCAAGGATTCGGAACGGTAGCGTATGGATGTGTATACATTTATGGCGATTGAGCATCCATATGCGAGAAAGGCGAACCAATACGGGATAAGCCCGTACAGCATATGAGCAGCCGATACAGACAAGATGAATACACTTATAGATCCGCCAAGCAATACTTGTCCTAATGCCAGCCTATTTGCTTGCATCTGACGCCAGCCGAACCAGTACATGACCGCAGAAGCGGCAACTCCCATAAGGCAGCGAGCCGATTCGGTTATGAGGCCGGCACTGACGGCTGCCGTAAAGCCCCACAGTACACCAAGGAGTAGAACGAACATAAAGATTCTTGGAAGCCATACTCGTGTGAGCAGCACTTCCCAGTCTATCGATTTCTTTTCCATCTTCGGTAAAGCGGCAGTTGGATGATCAGGTTGAGCTTGCTGGTGCGATTTGAGCGGCTGCGTGCTTGCTATTGGTTCATGTTGTGCTTTTTGTTCATTAACGAGTATAACGGATGATGAAGCCGTAAGTGAGCGCAATTGATCCTGCATCAGTGCAAGCTCCAGCTCCAACTTTCGCACCTTTAACTCAAGTATTTCGATGCGGTTCTGTTGTTCGTTCGACAATCGTGCACCTCCAAATCAAATGTCAGATTATAGTCATTACTATAACATATGGAAGTGAAACCATTAAGCTATATTTAAAGCTTAATTAATCCGATATGTTCATGAAAATAGCAGAATGTCGCAGAATTGACTTGTCACCAGCCAATTCTGCGACATTCCTTGAATCATATTGCAGTTGTTCTTACCGTTATTCGCTACTAATCTGCTAACATTTAGTTTCCTACTGGAACCGTCACTGTAGCAGTAACCGTTGAGGTCAGTCCCGCATTATCAGTTACCGTATACGTTACCGTATATATACGGCCAGTTCCGCTTCCTGACCGTTCAGCCCTCAGCATAAACGAAATGTCAGGCGTTCCGTAATCGGCGTCTTGAATATCGTTAGTCGTATTTCCATCGTCAACGCCGTTATCATCTTCATTGCTGGTGATCGAGGTCAGCTCGAAAGAGGAGATACCTGATATAAGGTCACTATGCGTTATCGCGGCTGTAATAGGCACCATCTTATGATTCGGCTGCGACAAAACGGTTTTGTCCAAGCTTATTCCAATCGTTGGAGCTGTTTTATCAATCTTAAGCTGAATGAATTGGGGAACCTCCATATTACTCGCACTATCAATACCGCGATACTCTACAGTATGAACACCTTCCTCAGCTACGGTAAACGGAGTATTGTACACCATCCAATCTCCATTGTTGATGCGGTATTCTGTCCTGTTCGCACTTATCATATCACTGTAGGTGGCCATAGTTACGGTGACGTCAGATGTATACCATCCATTATTTCCATTCGGCGATGCGGGGTTCAGTGCAACGTTCGTCTTAGGACCTGACGTAATCAGCAGATCAATCGTTGAGGTCGCGGTGCCGCCGGATGGATCGGTGACAATAACCTGGAATTGATCCTTGCCGGTATAATCTTGATTTGGTGTGTAAGTCCATTTGCCGTCAACATTCACATCTACCGAGCCATGAGAAGGTGAGGATCCCAAAGAATAGGTTAGAGGATCTCCATCCGCATCCGTTCCTAGAACGATACCGCTGACTGTTGTATTCATCAAGGTGGTGTATGTTGAATCGGTTACGGTCGGCGGTTCATTTTCTTGGAACAGCGAGCTTTGGATGTACGCTATTCGCAGATCTTCCGCATCATAACGCAGTTCAAACCAACCGTTGACATGCTGGTACAACGCGTCAATCTCCGCAGCGTTCATACGATCTAGATTCGAAATATTGCTGCCTTTTGCTTGACCTTCAGTTATTAATGGCTGGAGATAACGATTATAGAAATTCTCATCATCCATACTGCCATTAAGCCAGGTTGAGCTTAGTTGAGCGGCTGTCGTGTTAAATTTATCCCAACCTTTGCGAATAATATTTTTCTGAATGGCCATACGCTGTTCTGCGGTCGGCGCCTGAAAATCAAGTGTGTTGAATTTTCCTACTTGATGCACACGTCCTCCCCAAGTAGGAGAGAAGCCAGCAGGCGCCCAACGGATCATACTGAACATCCAGTCCTCGCCATTAAGCGGTACATAGTCATAGTAGGTCTCCCAAGGAATCGTGATCACAGTGCCCCATCCAGTAGGGATCTCTTCGTTAACTACGGTCACATTGCCTTTGAGTGGACGGTTGCTGCGATACTCCGTTTGCCATTCGTAATATTCGATCGGGCTGTCATTGGTAGGCACAATCATCTGGTGGTAGGGAAGATCATCAAGCCCCGTTTGCAAGAAGAACTCTATGGAACTGTTCTTCAATACGCCATTTGTTTCCCTTTCCGGCTCGTTGGACTGGAAGAAGATGTAGATCCCATCCTCGTTGTAGACGATATAGAATCCGGTATCGCGATTACCGCCAGGCACGATCGGGGTTTCTACCCAATATTGGACGAATCGGTTTTCCTTATAGCTCGGATTATTGAAATAGCTGCTGTTATACCAGTCCGATGGTGTTGCCAAATGTTCAGTCGTATAATTCACATGGTAAACCAGCTTATTCACGTTCTGCGCAGCAATCGCGCTCGGCATATCTGAAAAGATGAGCGGGAACGTTAGCATTAGCATCAGCAGGCATCGTAACGTTTTCTTCACCAACAATATCTCCTCCTTATTCCGCTTGGGCTAGGTTGAGCATTTTCATAATATGCTGGATCATTTCGTATCGGATCATATCTGAACTGGTTGAGCGCTCATCCGTTTCCTCCAGCCAAGCTAAAGCTTTGGTGGCAGCAGCGATGCGAGCCGCATCACCAGAACCGAGCGCGTCTTGCGCGACCTGCTTGAGCTTAGTCGCATAACGGATATCGTCGATGCCTTCGCGGAATCCTTCCCAAGCAATCGTGTCGATTATATCCGTACGCGTCGGATAAACGAAGTTGAAGGCACGGAACGTGGCATCTATGTACTCGCCCCATACGCTGACGTCTTGACTCTCGAAGAACCAGATGTAGTTGAATGTCGCATCATAATTCGCTTTATACAGCCACATGCCGTGACGCTGGCGCATAAAATCCGGGTTCTCCGGTCCTGAATGCGGGTAAGCGTAGTTCGTGATTAGCTTATCGCTGCCTAGCGCATGCCATGAGGCCGCTTTCTCACGAGTTGGCTCTCCAGCCCAGTCTAAATATTCCTCCGTGATCGGAAGCTCTAAGTGTGACGCATTGCCTGTCGCGAACACTTTGGCACCTATGTCTTCCTTAATATACTTCCAAAGAGGCTGCTGCCACAGCAATCGATTCCATTCCGCTTCATCCCAGCCATCAAAGTATATGTTGGTATGGCCGACTGCTGCCGAGACGGTATTAAACGTCTGTCGAATGTATTCCTTCGCAGGCTCTAGCGTTGTCAGATAGGCGTTGTACTTGCTCTCCATCGTAGCTCGATTCGCATCTGTCGGATTCGCTTCATAAGCTCGCTTCGCAATTAAATAACTGCTCCATATGCTGTAGTATTCATTCGATGTAAACGCAGGCCCAACGCCAAAGAGCGGATTAAGATCCAAACCAGCTTGCTCCATCAGTTCAAGCTGGCGGAGAAAGATCTGAGGACGGTTGACTTCAAATGGCATGTTAGGCGGCAGGTTCAATACGTTATGCTCCGCTAGATTGCGATAGTGGTTCATTAGCGTCTTTTCAGCCAGTGCTGTATTTCCACCGTTCGCGTTCAGTGCATTCTTCAGCGTGGAGCCATGCATCATCATGACGTAGAAATCCTTGTTGAGGTCATAATAGGTCTTCGGATCAGGCAGCTCGAACGGCAGGACGTGAATGTTGAGCTTCAACTGTCCAGCAAGGGCTCCGTTAGCTGTTATATCAATCGTTCCTTTGTATACACCTTCGGGAGTACCGCTTGGCACCTTCGTCGTGATCCACATCTGCTTCGATTGTCCTTGCTTCAGCGCGATCGGCAGCAGCACCGGGCTGTCTTCAACAGGTTGAGTCCAACGATTGAAAGGCTTAGGGGGGCTTCCAGATATGTCTACATATTGCGATCCTGCCGGATAATCGACTCTCAGGAAATTTTTATGCTGAACGTCGTCCGCTAAGACCAGATTCTCATCGTGCAGAAGAAGTTCGGGTGTAAGCACGTCCTTGGTATCGTCAAAGAAATAGCTTTGCCAAGCGGTTCCGCCTTGGTACCAAGTCTTCACCACGTGCATGTCAACAGAGCTTGCCGGGATCGTGCCGCCATTTCCTTGAAGGTCATGGATCGTAAAGGTGACAGAGTCAACATTGCTTAGCGGAGCAAGAACAAACGATGCAGCCTCGAATTCACCTTGCGCGGATACGATCTTCAGCTGATCGCTTACTTTACCGTCATCAGGGAGGGTATCAGGCAGTCGCATTTCTGGACTTAGCGCCGCCGCTGAATATACGATGAAAGGGGTGTTAGCCCAAGGCTGAGTGGAGCCGCTGTCATTCGTATCTTTCGCCAGCTTCAGAGCGTACTTTAATGCCTTGTCGGTTGCCTGACCTTGTACATTGGAAATCTCCGCAGCACTCAACACGGAATTGGCTTGATCGCGAACACTTTCTAGAAACTGTTTCAATAGCGGACGGTTTGTCGCTGCGATAGAGGAATTGAGTTTGTTTACTTGAGCGGATAGATCGCTTCTCGACCAGGTTTCACCTGCGGCATGAACCGCCGCAGGCAATCCGATCGAAGTTAGCATCATCAGCATCGTACAGATCGTGATAGCAGCCAATAATAGGCGCTTTCGCATCATTTAACCTCCCAAAAACCTAATCGTTCGTCGCGGTTATCGGTCCTTTCTCAGCACGGCGATCACATCAATCTCAACGAGCAGGTCAAAATTCAATTCGCAATAAATGAGAGTACGAGCAGGATATGGCTGGGGGAGAAGTTTGGAGTAGATTTGATTAAATGGCTCATAATGGTTCCGGTCTGTTAAGAAGACATTGACTTTAACGATATCCTTTAAGCCCAAGCCGGATTGAGACAGAATATGTTCAATATTGCGAATAGTCGCAACGGACTGCTCCTCAAGGTCACCTGACACAATCTCTCCAGTAACTGGATCCAAGCCGGCTTGACCTGATACAAACAGCAACGTTTCTGATTGTGAAGTGTTAGAGAAAGGGGGGGCATCTGTTCCATACTTCGGTATATTATCGCTCAACACTTATTTTCCTCTCCAATCCTGATTCAATAATGGACGAGCAATATAAGAGAAGGAGAGGCTGCCTGAGATAAACACAACAGCCTCATTCTCTCTCCGTGGTCCTAATCGTTGTCGAAACTGAAACTTACCACCCTAATTGTTTGCGGGCTTCAGCTGCATTTTTATTATATTTTTCAACGAACGGTGCAATCTCGTTAAAGTCTCCTCCTTTAACAAGCGCGGTATTAACTCTACCAAGAACACCATCCATTAAATACTGAAACTCCGTAATTGCAGAGTCTCTTGAGAAGACAGGCATATTGCCGTTCATCTTGATGGCTTCCACATTTTTGCCTTTCCATACCTCGACTTGATCATAATAGCTGTCTAATTCCGGAGTTCTCACGAATGCGCCGGATCCATTTTCAATCATGACCTTCTGTGCTTCATCACTGAACAAGAAGCTAATATACATAAAGGCTTCTTCTTTATGCTTGGATGCTTTCGGGATTGCAATAGCACCAGCTTGATGAACAGTAGCTTGAGTAACCTTTCCCTTCGGCATTGGGAGGACATCCCACTCGAATTTCGCGTTCTCTTTCAAGCCTGGCAAGTACCAGTCTGCTCCGATCATAAATAAGAAATTGCCCTTATAGAATGCGCCATCCTGATCAAAGCCTAACGATTTGGCTTCTTCTGGAGTAGGCTGGATATGCCATTTGGTTATTAATTCTTGTACCCACTTCAAATCGGCAATTACACCAGGCGTGTTCACTAAATTTGTTGTCATATCTTCACTCATCAAACGATAGTTTGCAGCATTGCCGTTCGCGATAGGCATGATCATAGCCAAATCGCCAGCCACGCCGATTCCGCCCCATTCGTTTGCGCTAGAGTTTGTCGCTTTTTTAGCCATTTCGAGAAATTGATCATAAGTCCAATCGTTTGAAGGCATCTCTTGACCGGATTTCTTCAGCAGGTCTTTGTTGACAACGACCCACATCGGGATATCGGAATATGGGATTGTATATTGCTTGCCTCCAACTTGAAACGCTTCCAAGAATCCTGGAACTGTTTTTGCATTTTTAATTCTCTCGTCCTTCTGAACATAAGGGGTCAGTTCTTCCAATAGGTCGCCGCTCATCCATTCGACTAAGCCGTTGTCCAGGAATAAGAGGTCTGATTCTTCACCGGCGACTATATTTTTGATGATTCCGCCATTAATCTTCGTAACAGGCTCAATGGTGATCCATGGATACATCTCATGGAACTTATCAAACAAGGCTTGGTTAGGTCCGACAAACCAAGTGTGCAGCTTCAAGGTTACCGGATCTTTCTTCTCGGGTTCGGGTGTAGGAGTAGGAGCAGGTGCAGGATCTGTTTTCTTCTCTTCGGTTTTAGCAGGCGGTTCATTAGAATTATTCGTTGCGGTATTGCCACCGCCTCCGGAACAGGCCGTTAAGACGAGTAAGAAGGTGAGTACGACGAGCAATGAACTCCGCAGCTTGAACTTGCGTGATTTCATTCGAATTCCCCCTAAGAAATAAAATAGATTCAAGTACATCAAGCACTGGATTCTGTTTCCTTCTGGAATGTCTGAGCAGATTGGACTTCAGCGAGTCCTGTCATCATCCTCCTTATGGAATAGTTGGAACTCTGAGTATCGCGGCTATAAAATGTATGAGGTGGTATAATGTGGATGTTGTTCTTGAGACGATTTTAACACGTTTGATTTTCATGTCAACAAACATTCTTCACATATGCTAAAAATATTTTTCGTTTTATTCATGTACATGAAATGATTTTATATTTACGATGATTATTTTATTTGTTATTATTATCCTAATATATGGGAATGCGGAAAATTTCTCAGTTCATGGGGGTATCGATCTATGGCAAACGTAGAGTTCAACCACGTGTACAAATACTACAAAGGAGAAAGTAATCCTTCAGTCCATGATTTTCATTTAACCATTGAAGATGGTGAATTTCTCGTCATGGTTGGACCTTCCGGATGCGGTAAGTCAACTACGCTGCGCATGTTAGCGGGCTTGGAGGAAGTAACCAAAGGAGACATTTATATAGATGATAAATTTATAAACTATGTATCTCCTAAAGATCGTGACATTGCGATGGTGTTTCAAAATTATGCGTTATACCCGAACCTGACCGTATATGAGAATATGGCTTTGGGCTTGCAGCTGCACAAGGTCGCGAAGCATGATATTGAGCTGCGGGTAAATCGAGCGGCCAGAATGCTCGAAATCACACCGTATCTAACTAAGAAGCCGAATCAATTGTCCGGAGGCCAGAAGCAGAGGGTAGCGTTAGGACGCGCGCTTGTGCGTGAACCGAAAGTTTTTTTGATGGATGAGCCGCTCTCGAACCTTGATGCCAAGCTTAGAACGCAGACTCGTATGGAAATCAGCAAGCTGCATAAGCAGTTGAATACCACGATGGTGTACGTGACGCATGATCAGACAGAAGCGATGACCATGGGCACGAGAATCGTTGTTATGAAAGACGGAAACATTCAACAGGTAGCAGCTCCTCAGCGATTGTATGACTCCCCAGACAACCTATTTGTAGCAGGATTTATCGGCACTCCTCAGATGAACTTTCTTCAGGGGACTATAGAAACTCACGACGGCGACTATTTCTTCGAGAATAAGCGATTGAAGCTGCAGATCCATGACTCCCACATACATCACATCAAGTCTGCCAAGAGCAGTAGGAGAGAGGTGATTCTGGGGATTCGTCCAGAATACGTCGCTTGCGAAGGCGGGGCTCTTGATGCATATCCACAATGGCAAACTTCAGCAACCATCGACATGATTGAGCCTATGGGCTCCAATACGTTCTTATATGCAACAATAGGTGATGATACAGTAATATCTCGAGCGGAGCCTTATACGCCGATTCAATCGGGCGAGACTATAAAGCTTGTGATCCGGATGGATAAAGCTCATTTGTTTGATCGTGAAAGCGGTGTATCCTTGGCAGCTCGGGGGGATCGGTGATGACGAGAGTAAGAAGTAGGTGGCTTGCCACTGTAGGTCTACTGCTAATCTTTATCATCCTAATGTTGATATGGCGTTCACTGTCTGCTAAAGCAGAAGTATTCCCAGAGATCAATAAGGAAGCGCTTTATAACATCATAAACGCTTCAGAGAACAAGCAGATGTCCTATTATCAATGGCAAATGAGCGATGATTACAACCAGTTAAAGCCGATACCTGAACACCAAGCTGAGACCGTCCTTCTTGCTAAGGATTATTCGGCTTCAGCAGAGCAGTCTAATTTCGTAGTTCGCCATGATTCGGATAAAGATGCGCTTGTTGTAGATTGGAATGATCAAAAGGGGTGGCTAGAATGGAAATTCGATGCACCCGAGGACGGCTTGTACGAATTGACTATCGATTACTTGCCGATTAAGAGCAGCTACTCGCCCATCATACGCGGAATTCAGATCGATGGAAAGTATCCGTTCGCCGAGGCGGAACGAATCAAGCTGGATCGCAAGTGGCAGGACAGTCAGTATCCATACGAACGCAATGCGATCGGCAATGAAATCCGTCCTATTCAAGCGGAGGTGTTGGCTTGGAGCTCGTCCCGAGTCTCAGATTATTCGGTATCAGCGGAGCCTCTGCGCTGGGCGCTTAAGAAAGGGACTCACACGATCCGTATGATTGGCGTAAAGGAACCTGTGTCCCTATTTTCACTAACATTGTCAGCGCCAGATCGTATTCCGACCTATAGCGAATATGCCGCACGGAACGATACGAGCGGCAAGATGGATGATTGGTTTCAACTAATAGAAGCGGAGCAGGTAAAGCTGAAATCATCGGCCAGTATTCGCACGCTAAGCGTTTCCGAGCCGTTTGTGCAACCTGACCCGAAGGGACATATCGTCTATAACGCGATTGGCGGGGACTCATGGAAGGACGCGGGCGAAACACTTGAGTGGGAGATTACTGTGCCGCAAGCCGGACGATTTGCAATCGATGCGAAATATTTTCAAGGCTACAATGGGCATTCCAGCGTTTATCGAACGATCAAAATAGATGGTAAAGTACCGTTTCAAGAGATGCTGCATTATAGGTTTGAGCCGAATTCTGAGTTGAGTATCAAGCCATTGTCAGACGCAGACGGGAATGCCTATCAATTTTATTTGACCGAAGGAACACATCGTCTCAGCATGATTGCGGATACCTCGCTCGTTCGTCCCGCCATTCTAGCCTTGAATGCATTGAATGAACGAATGACGGATATGGAGTGGGATATACGTACGGTGTCTGGCAATTACGGCTTTGGTTCTGGGCAGAACTTGGACTCTAGCCGTGTCTGGGAGATGAGCCGTTATGACCCGGAGCTAGAGTCCAAGCTGCAGTCCTTATACAACGACCTGCGGACCGTTCGCGATTATATGAATTTCTTGAATCAAGCTGTGACCGATTCGACAACAGCGCTCAGCTCTTCCATGAACAAGCTTGAAACTTTGATTGATGATGTTAATAACATACCGAATAACATCATCGCATTCTCGGATATGAGATCCAGTATTAATACGTGGATCAAGCCGATCGAGAGACAGAAGATACAACTGGATTATCTTGTCGTCCGCGCTCCCGATACGAGACCGGAATTACCATCGCCGAATGCATGGGATAAGACAGCTTATTCGGTTTCGAACTTCTTCCGCACCTTCGTACAACGCTACGACTCCAACGAACCACTAGATGACGACGCACTTACGATATGGGTACAGCGCGGGCGCGACTACTACGATCTGCTTCAGTTCATGATCGAACAGGACTTTACACCCCAGACAGGAATAAAAGTGAACGTTAACCTGATGCCTGACCAGAAGGTGCTGCTGATGAGCAGCGCAGCGGGAACTCAACCCGATATTGCGCTGGGAGTAGGGATGGAGACGCCAATTGATTTTGCTATGCGCGGAGCAGCGCAGGACCTGTCCATACTTCCCGGATTTGAAAAGGTAAACAGCAGGTTTAACCCCGGCGTCATGCGTTCTTATACCTTCGAAGGTGGAACATACGGCTTGCCTGAAACGCAGAATATGAACATGATGTTTGTTCGGACGGATCTATTCGAGGAGCTTGGGCTACAGCCGCCGGAAACTTGGGATGATGTACTGACCCTATTACCGACTCTGCAGGAGCACGGTATGACATTTTTGTATCCGAGGCTGCCGCTCACCAATAGGCCTTTTATGCCGCAAAAGCATGATTTTATCACAGCTTTCAGCCAGCAAGGAGCGGAATTATATACCCCAGACGGCTTGAAGCCCGACCTTGCGTCAACCGCAAGCTTAGATGCTTTCAAGCAATGGACGGATTGGTATACGAAGTACGACTTGCCGAAAGATGTGCCGGTGTTCTTCAATCATTTTCGGTCAGGAGACATACCAATCGGAATCGACGATATCAGTACCTACATTCAGCTGACTGTGGCGGCGCCTGAGCTAGCAGGGCATTGGAAGATGCTGCCGATGCCAGGAGTCAAGCAGCAGGATGGCACGATCTCGCGCTGGACCTCGCTCGGAACCACCTCGGCCTTCATGCTGAAGCAGAGCGATAAGCAGGATGATGCGTGGAAGTTCCTGGAGTGGTGGACATCGGATGAAACGCAAAGTCGATATGCCAATGACATCGAATCGTTTGCCGGAATCGAATATCGATGGCATACAGCTAATATTGCAGCGATGCAATCAGTCACTTGGCCGGAAGAAGATCTATCGGTGTTGAATGAGCAGCTGGCATGGGCGAAGAACATGCCGTTCGTGCCGGGATATTATTTATTACCGCGTGAAATGGACTTTGCCTGGAACGAAGTTGTGCTGAACGGCAAGCCACCTAAAGAAGCACTAGAGAGAGCGTATCAATCCTTAACACGAGAGATGACTCGCAAACAGCTAGAATTCGGCATCACTTCAGAAGATGATCTGTCCATTACCCCATACGATAAACCGTATAGAAGGGAGTAGGCCATGAATACAGCACCATTCCCTCAAGATGGCGCAGCCGAAATCGTGAAGTCGAGGCCAACGTCACCGCGAGCTGTTCGACGCATCAAACGGTTTGCGAATGAATGCTGGAAGAGCCGCATGTCTTATCTGTTTCTGGCGCCCTTCATGCTTTGTTTCCTATGCTTCATCCTGATTCCGGTATTTATAGCGGCATTCCTCAGCTTCACGAGCTTTAACGGCATTGAATTTCCGCGATTTATCGGCTTGAGCAACTTCATCAACCTGCTGACACAGGATCTGACATTTATGAAATACACACTGCCCAACACGTTGAAATTTGCGGTTATCGTCGGACCTGGAGGCTATATCCTTTCATTTATATTTGCATGGTTGATCCATCAGCTTCCGAGCCGTATACGCGATGTGTTTACTTTAGCGCTGTACGCTCCCTCCATGGTTGGAGGGGTTGCTCTATCGGTTATCTGGGTTGCAACCTTCAGCGGTGATCGGGTCGGGTATCTGAACAATGTTCTGATGAGAATGGGATTACTAGATACGCCTCAACTATGGCTGCAGGATCCGAAGTATTTAATGTGGGTCATGATCATCGTATCATTGTGGACCAGTATGGGCGTAGGCTTCTTGGCCATGCTAGGCGGCTTGCAAACCGTCAATACCGAGCTGTACGAAGCGGGCAGAATTGATGGAATCAAGAGCAGTCTGCAGGAGGTTTACTATATCACGATCCCATCTATGAAGCCTCAGATGCTGTTCAGCGCGGTTATGGCGATTGTCGGTACGTTGAAAGCTGGCGCTATATCCACACAGCTGACGGGTCAGACGATTACGCCGCAATATGGAGGACATCTCATTACGAATCACATCGATGATTATGCTTTTCTAAGATACGAATGGGGCTATGCCTCGGCTTTATCGGTCGTATTGCTGATACTGAGTTATGGCTTGATGAAGCTAAGCTATGCCTTATTCAGAACGAAGGAGGACGAATAGGTGATGCGCAAGTTTCGCAAGCATGTGACCTTATCCCGAATTGTTCTCATCGTCTTCTTAAGCTGCATCGGTGTATTCATGCTGCTGCCGATCATATTTTTGTTCAACAATGCGTTTAAGCCGTTAAATGAACTGTTTTTGTTTCCGCCAACGATATTCGTGCAACAGCCGACACTGCGCAACTTCGAGCAATTGCTGCTGCATACTGCAGCAGGAGTCGTTCCGTTTACCCGCTATTTGTTCAACAGCATTCTGATTTCCGGTATAACACTCGCGGTGGTTGTGCTGGTCAGTACGATGGCGGGGTATGTACTGTCGAAGCATCGGTTTCATTTTAAAGGACTGATCATGGCGCTCATTATGATATCGCTCATGTTTGTACCCGAGACGGTCATGATTCCGCGCTATCTGGTGATGAGCGGCATGCATCTTACCGATACTTACTTCGCGCACATTCTGCCTTTTATCGCTTCTCCTGTAGCCGTATTTCTTATGAAGCAATTCATTGATCAGATTCCAAACGACTTAGTGGAATCCGCTAAGCTGGACGGGGCAACAGATATGACGGTGTTTACTCGCATCATTATTCCTTTAACTGCTCCTGCAGTGGCAACGATATGTATTATTACGTTTCAGGCCGTCTATTTGGATACCGAGACGTCATCGCTATACACGACGAGTGAGACGATGAAGACGATGGCTTATTATGTAACAGCGTTTACTTCTAACGTTCCAGGCGTTGCAGCAGCTAGCATATCCGCAGCAGTGGGCCTTCTCATGTTCGTGCCCAACCTGATCCTATTCCTGTTGTTTCAACGGAAAATGATTCAAACGATGCTGCATTCAGGCGTGAAATAAGATGGGGAGGTTGGCAAGATGAAACGTAAAATGAAAATCTTGTTGTCATTGTGCTTACTATGCTTGTTCTCCCCGTCGATTGCAGCTGCGCAAATACCGTACGATACGTTCTTCATCGATGTCCAAACAGGTCAAGCGATCATGACCCAGCCTCTATATGCGCCGGATAAGATCATTGACGGGAACAGCATGGGAACCCAGCTTTCCAGTCCATCCGATATCTATATAGCTAGCAATGATTATGTGTATATCGCGGATACCGGCAATAATCGAATTGTGGAGCTGGACCCATCCGGCAACTATATTCGCAGCATCGGCGATCAGGACGGATTAGGCAAATTGAATCAGCCCGAAGGGGTGTATGTGGCTGATGACGGCACCATATATGCTGCTAATACTGGCGACCAAACGATCGTGAAGTACAACGCGAACGGGGAAGCCGCGCAAGTATTCACGAAGCCGGATTCGCAACTGCTGTTCGAGGATTATCACTTTCTACCGACTAAGCTGGTCGTTGATCAGCGCGGCGTGATGTATATCGTCGTGAAGGATACTTACCAAGGGCTGTTTCGGATGAACGCCAAGGGAGAGTTTACCGGATTCTTCGGAGCTAATAAGACTACTCTTACAGGGATGGATCGATTCAAGCGTTTCATCCTTTCGAAGGAGCAATTGGCCAAAGAAGCAGCGAAGCGTCCGAGTTCGATCGTCAATGCTACGGCTACACCAGAACACTTCGTTCTGACAGCGACCGCTGGCAAAGACGATGGACAGATCAAAAAGCTGAATGCCGGCGGGGCGGATGCGTTCAAGAACAAGGACTTCTGGGAAGAGCAACTAGTTGACGTAGCTATTGATGAAAATGGGTTCTTGTATGGCATGGACCGAGAGTTCGGCATGATCAGCATTCATGAACCGAACGGGACGACACTGATCAACTTCAGCCAGGGCAATAAAAATGCGCGTCAGCTTGGCATCACGAGCTTTCCAACCAGCATTGCCGTCAACAGCAGCAAGCAATTATGGGTAGCCGATAGCGCATTGAATATGATTCAAGTGTTCAGCCGAACAAGCTTCGGCGATTCCTTTCTAACTGCAGCTAAGCTGTATTACGACGGTGATTATGAAGCAAGCAAGCCCTACTGGGAAGAAGTGATTCGCGAAAACGGAATGCTGGATATCGCTTATAACAGCTTAGGCAAAGCAGCTCTTCAAAGAGGCGATTATCCTAAAGCGATCGCCAACTTCAAAGCATCTCAGGATGCCCTTGGCTATTCCGATGCATTCTGGAATGTCCGCTATGATTGGATGCAGAAACATTTTATACTTGCGCTGGTTGTTGCCGTCATTCTAGGATGGATTCTTGTCTATTCAACTCGTAAAGGGTATCGATACGCACGATCAAGAACATGGCCGAGAAGAGTACAGCGATACAGCACCGAGCTGAGAGATGCTGTCTACTTGATCGCGCATCCGTATGAGGGCTTCTATCGCCTGAAGGAGCGCCAGATATCTTCGTTCATCGTTTTCCTCATCTTAATGATGGCAGCAGGTGTTCATGTGTTGTCCTTGTTCGCATCCGGATTTGTCGTGAATCAATTCGACCTTGCTAGTATTAATATTAAGTTCTCGATCGGCATCATGATTGTTCCGTGGGCTACATGGGTCGTCGCCAACTATCTAGTAAGCGCGGTCAAGGGCGGAGAAGGCAGGTTCCGAGAAGTATTCCAAGCGAGCACGTATGCGCTCGTACCTTATATCGTCATGACGATTCCGATCATTCTACTGACCAATATCATCGTGTTTGAAGAGATGATTGTGGTTGATCTGATGAGGCAGGTGATGTGGATCTGGATTATCGTGCTGTTCTTTGTTATGACGCAGGTTACTCATAACTTTGACTTTATGGAGACGGTGAAGATTGTTCTGATTACATTGTTTACAGTTGCTGTTATCTGGATCTTCTTCACGATCATGACAGGGCTGACGATCAACTTGCTGGACTTTATGAAGCAGCTTTACCAGGAGGTGACCTTCAGTGGCTAATGCAGCGAATGTGGCTAAACGATTATGGCCAAACAGCGTAACGCTGAGGTTCTTAATAGGGCTGGCGACAGCCATCTTCATGATTGCAATCATCATCGTGATCGTGAGATGGGATCGGTTACCTGAGCTGGAGGAAATGAATATAGCAGCTCCGACATCTATGTCATTCAAGGTTCAGCAAGCAGAAGCATGGACACCAACCGATGTTCAAGCTGATGGCTTTACGAAGGCGGCGGATAATGAACGTTATACACTGCTGATTGATCCGAAGACGAGTCAGATCGCAGTGCGCAGCAAGGAGAATGGCTATGTATGGAGGAGCAATCCAACTCCGGAAAGCATAGCACAAGAAACGGTCAAGGGCGCATTTCTCGAAAATCTTCAATCTCCATATGTGCTGGAATATGTATCGGAGGGAGAAACGAGAAAGATCCAATCCAATGCGCTGGACACGAAGATGAAGGCTAGCTATATCTCGATGGAAGGCGGCATTCAGGTTACCTACTCGTATGAGCAGGAGGAGCTGTCGTTTGTCATTCAGTATCTACTAACGGAGGACGGCCTGGAAGTGATCGTTCCTGATGAAGGGATCAAGGAAGCTGGCACATTCAAGCTGTATTCGCTAGATATTCTACCATTCTTTGGAGCCGTATCGGGAACGGAGGAGGACGGATATCTGTTCGTGCCGGACGGTCCGGGAGGTCTTATTCATTATGACTATGAGCGTCCAGCGGTCGTTAAGGGATATGAATTCGCCATATACGGAGATGATCCATCGAACTTAAAGGAGCACAATATGTGGTCGGTGCAGCGGGAAGCGATCAGCTACCCTGTATTTGGCTTAGTTCGCGGCGATCAAGCTTTCACAGCTATTGTGGAGGAAGGTAAATATACAACAACGGTCAAAGCCCTTCCATCCGGAATCGCAGGATCCTATCATTCGTTGAGCGCCAGCTTCAAGTACCGTAACGAGTTCGGCCGCAGGGTCAGCGGCTTAACGAACGAAGTCGTGAACACGATCCAGAAGGAACGGATGAAGTCGGATCACCGTGTACAATTCCGATTTCTAACCGGTGAGAATGCGAATTATGTAGGGATGGCGAAGGCTTACCGCAGCTATATGCTGAAGAACGGCTTGCTTGCGGACACGATGCAGGCAGCGAATGAGATCCCGCTGCAGCTGGCGATTGTCGGCGGAGGAACCAAAGCTAGATTCGGCGGGTACAGCTACGAACCAGCAACGACATTTGAGCAGGCTGGCCAGATGATCGATGACATCATGAAGCAGGGTATCTCCAACATAACCGTAACATACCAAGGCTGGCAGGATAGTGGACGTATGTATTCGGATCAACGGCTGCCCATACAATCGAAGTTAGGCGGAACCGAAGCTGCCAAGAAATTTATCGAGAAGATGAATAAGAACAGAATTAACGTATTGTTCGAAGACTTCATCGGTTGGAAGAACGAGGACTATACCCAATTCTCGATCAAGTCGGACGGTGTCCGCAGTATTGATACGACGGTGCTTCAAGAAAAGTACGGCATGATGGGAAATGAAAGCATATTTGGCAGTATGAAAACACGTTTCATCGTAAATCCGATTCTGGCTATTCGCAAACAAAAGGATGTCATTGATGAGCTAAAGGATATTGGCGTTAACGGAATATTGTATACGGATGGGCCGGGGAATCTGGTCTATACCGACTATCAGACGAATGAGCCTCTGACTAGAGCCGATACGGCATATTATTATAATGCGCTGCTGGATTACACGAAGAAACAGCTTGGGACGGTTGGTGTTGCTCGAGGCCATGATTATTCGTTAAATCATACCGATTATGTTGAGGACATCACTTCCTCTCCAAGCTATGACTTTATGGTTGATGAGACGGTGCCGTTCTACCCAATGGTCATTCATGGCTCGATTCCGTATACGACCGCTCCGGCAAATTTGCGAGAATCCTACGAAGATGACTTCCTGAGAGCTATTGAATATGGGGCAGTTCCATACTTCAAATTGACCTATTTGCCTAGTCGAGTGTTGAAAGGTACGGACTATGGATATGTGTACAGCAGTGAATTTGCTGTCTGGAAGGATCGCCTTGTTGAGGAATATCAACAATTCAATAGGCTGGCAGCAGTATACAATCAGCAAATGATCAATCATAAGAAATTGTCCGACAAGGTCTATGTGACGACTTACACGGATGGAACACAGGTGACTGTGGACTACAATACGAAACAATTCAACGTGACTGAAGGGGGGAAATAGGATGAACACGGTAAAGGAGCGGCGTAAAAGCTACCTGATGTTCCGTTGGAAAGAATACGGCGTCGGATATTTGTTTATGCTGCCTTGGATCATCGGTTTCTCCTTGTTTGTCGCTTTCCCCGTCGGTTGGTCGTTGTATAACAGCTTCAACAAAATATTAATCACGAGCGGCGGCTTTCAATACAAGTGGGTCGGTCTGGACAATTATAAACAAATGCTGATCGTAGACAACGCCTATCCGATCATCTTAATCAGTTATTTTCAAGAAATGATTGTGATCATTCCGCTCATACTCATATTTTCATTTTTCGTAGCGTTAATGCTGAATCAGAAGTTTCCCGGTCGCGGGTTTATGCGGGCTGTATTCTTTCTTCCGGTCATATTTGCAACTGGTCAGGTACTAATGGAGCTGTTCACGCAAGGCGCCGGAGAGCTGCCTTTTATTAAGGAATATAAGATTAATGAGTTTGTAGAACAGATGTTCTCCGGCGGACTCGCGACTACGATCATCAATATTCTAAGCAGAGCAGTTATCATACTATGGTATTCCGGTGTACAGATCCTTATCTTTATAGCCGGCTTTCAGACGATTCCCAAGTCACTATATGAAGCGATTCGTGTAGACGGCGCTTCTCCGTGGGAAAGCTTCTGGAAGATTACATTTCCGAGTATGGTGCCTTTCATCGGACTGAACTCGATCTTCACTATTGTTGACTTGTTTACATTTCCGTTCAATCCCGTGATGGAAATCGTCGGGCGAAATATGTTTAGTCCGGGCACGGGCTATGGTTATGCAAGCGCAATGGCATGGCTGTATTTCGCTATCATCATGCTGCTGCTTGGAGTTGCTCTGGCGATTACCTACAGGGCAACCAAGAGAAACGGGGGATTGCGATGAAGCTGGCTGAGAGCTACCGGCAGATGAGGTTGGAAGTATCACAATTCTTCTCCAGCCGCCATACACAGAAGGTGAAGAAGCTTGTGCTGGGTCAACATATGAACGATGGCATGCTCGCCAAGCTCATCATTATCGTATTATTGGGCGTCATCGCCTTCTTGTATTTGAAGCCCGTTATATATATGGTCTCGACCAGCTTGAAGAGTGTGTCTGACTTAATCGATCCAACCGTCGGTGTTATACCGCGAGTGGTACACTTTAAGAATTATATAGAAGGCTGGTTCGGGCTTCGCTATCCCGAAGCCTTCATGAATACACTGATCATCTCCTTAGTTGGATCGATCTTGCAGGTGTTTTCCTGCGCAATTACCGGCTATGCGCTTGCGAGATTGAAGTTCCCAGGGAAGAATCTGTTTTTCTTCCTCATACTGGTGACCTTCCTGGTTCCTCCTCAAATAACGCTAGTTCCGCTGTATATGGTATACAGCAAGTTAGGCTTATTGAATACGCCGTTTGTCTTTCTCATCCCCGCGCTGTTCGCTCAGGGAATGCGCGGCGCGTTATTCATTATCATCTTCCGCCAATTCTTCTTATCGCAGCCTAAGGCTTTGGAAGAAGCGGCCAAGATGGATGGCGCTTCTGTGTTTCGCTTGTTCTTCCGAATTATGCTTCCGCTTGCAAGTTCGGCTTGTCTCGTCGTATTCCTGTTCTCATTTATCTGGTATTGGAACATGTACTACGAGCCGTCGATGTTTCTAAGCAAAGACTTTATACCGTTGTCGTTGCGATTAAGCTCATTTGAAGCTGAGTTAATGGGGAATTGGGCTGTCAATTTCGACACGGCTGTAGGAAAAGACCCAGTATCAGAAGGTCCGAAGATGGCGGCGGCATTCCTGATTATATTGCCTCCATTAGTTGTGTATCTCATCGCGCAGCGTTGGTTTACGGAAGGAATCGAGCGTACAGGAATGGTTGATTAAGTGTATACAGAATGAAGGAGGCCTGCAATGAACATTGCGGTGGTTGGATTAGTCCATGAAACCAACACGTTCGCTCCCGGTAGGACGGAACTGCAAGCATTTCAATCCGAATGGGTAGAAGGCACTGACGCCTTCCTGTCACGTTATGCGGGTACCCGAACTTCAATGGGGGGCGTCATCGACACAGCTTCTACTAATGGATTGGAATTGTCAGTCGGCTTCTACACCACGACGACTCCAAGCGGAATGATAGCGTCTGAAACGGCTGAAGCATTAATTCAACGTGTCGTGGAATCAGTAGATGAAGCTGTAGACGGGTTCCTCGTGATCCTTCACGGCGCCATGGCTGCTGATGGAATCACGGATATGGAAGGAGAATTGCTCCGTCGCATTCGAGCGAAGGTAGGCAAACGAAGACCCATAGCCTGCACATTGGATCTGCACGCTAATATTAGCTTGGATATGGTTGAACTGTCTGACATTCTAGTCGGTTACGATACGTACCCGCATGTCGATGTGTATGAACGAGCAGTAGAAGCTGTCCAACTGCTCGTTCGAGTAATACGTGGTGAGATCGCACCGGTACGAGCGTACTCACGTCCGAATATGCTTGTTGTTCCGCAGATGATGTTGACGGAAGAGCCTGGCCCCATGCAAGAAATGATGGAGCGGGCTCATGCCATCGAACGGGAACGCTCCGTCCTTAATGTGACGATTGCCGGAGGCTTCCCATATAGTGACGTGCCGGAAGCGGGAGTCTCAGTCGTGGTGACAACAGACGGAGATCGGGAACTGGCGGATCGATATGCGGAGCAGCTGAGCCAGATGTTCTGGGAGCGGAGGGAGCGCTTCAGGTATAGTGCTCACGATCCGCAAACTGCGGTTGCAATGGCCTTCGCTGAGTCGGAAGTGCCCGTCATTCTCGTAGAAGGCTCAGACAATGTAGGCGGTGGCGCACCCGCAGACGCTACTCATGTCCTGTCTCGATTGATCAATCCGCCTAAGAAGAGTCTGATCGTCATTTGCGATGAAGCTGCTGTTCGAGCTGCGCATCTCTTAGGTGTAGGCGGACAGTTTCAGGAGCGTATAGGCGGTAAGTGCGATGCACTTCATGGGCCTCCAGTCGAGGTATCAGGCAGAGTTAAGCTCTTAAGCGATGGTGAGTACACCCATATCGGTGCATATATGACAGGTCAGCGTGCATATATGGGTAAGACTGCTGTTATTGAAGCTGGAAATCTGACAGTGGTTTTAACCGAGCTTAGAACGCCGCCGTGGGATCCGGGTCACCTAAGCTCTATCGGAATACGCGCGCAGGACTATCATACGATTGTGGTGAAAGCAGCGATTGCATGGAAGACCGCCTTTGGCTCCATATGCAAGGCGATCATTCCAGTAGATTCGCCAGGCTGCTGCGGTTCTGATCTATTGGCACTGTCATACGATCAATTACGCCGACCTATATTTCCATTCGATCTCTAACAGTTCTTCATTCGAAGCTTCATACCGAGTTTCGAACATAGCATAAGGAGGCAAAGAATAGTGTCAACTTATCAAGCTTCTATAGATAAATATGCTGAAGCGCAAGCTTATGTAGCCGGTGGAGTGGCCAGCTCGCTGCGCGCATCCATGAAGCCGGTTCCGATCTACGTGGAATCTGCTAAGGGAGCTAAGCTCCGCGATATAGACGGCAACGAATACGTCGACTATATGCTGGCTTACGGACCGCTAATATTAGGGCATGCGCATGAAGGCTTGACTGCCTCTATCACTGCAGCTATGAGGAACGGCTATACCTACGGATTGCAGCATGGGGGAGAGATCGAGCTTGCTAAGCAATTAATTGGAGTTCTACCATGTGCGGATAAAGTAGCCTTCAGCGGCTCTGGTACAGAAGCAGTCATGCTGGCGCTTCGATTGGCGCGCGCGTACACAGGCAAACGCAGAATCGTGCGTTTTCACGGCCACTATCACGGCTGGTCTGATTCCATCTATACATCATTTCCCGGAGCAGGCATCATACAGACCGGAGATGTGAAGGGGTCAGGTGCTGTACTTCCAGGAACGATGGGGCAAAGCAGCAGCAGCTTAGAAGATATAATCTTGCTTCCGTGGAATGACCCCGATGCGCTAGAAGCTGCACTGAGATCGAACGCTGATGAGATTGCCGCGGTGATATCAGAGCCTGTCATGTGCAATTCGGGCTGCTTAATGCCTAAGCCCGGCTATCTGGAGCAGATGCGCCGATTGACGGAAGAGCTTGGCATCGTGCTTATACTTGATGAGGTGATTACGGGCTTCCGTCTCGGGTTAGGAGGAGCGCATGGAAGATTCGGCATCAAGCCGGATCTCATTACGATCGGTAAAGCGATGGGTGGAGGAATCGCGATCAGTGCTGTTGCGGGACGCGCTGAACTGATGAAGCTGATCGATGATGGACGAGTGAGTCATCTCGGCACGTTGAACGGCAACTGCGTTGCGACTTCTGCGGCCCTTGCGACGATATCGGAATTGGCTAAGGATAACGGCGCCGCATTCAAGGTTATGGAGGAGTTATTCGTTACATTGGCGAATGGGATACGCGATAGCCTAGAGAAGCACGGAATTATGGGCGTCGTCAACCAAGCAGGACCTGTAATGCACATGATGTTCACAGAAGCAGATCAAGTCAACGATTTTGAAACATTCAACAATAGAGATGCAGGGCTGTATGCTCGATTTGCCGAGCTCATGCTTGGAGAAGGAGTGCTGCTGCGTATGAACGGATTATGGTATATCTCAACTGCGCACACTCATGCCGACATCAATCAGACTCTTCAAGCGATTGACCGTGTGTTGGGTCGATTGAACGGATAAGCGGAGGTGGAGGATGCAAGTGGCAAAGTATCAATATACCTGTAAAAGAGTTGAGCTTCTTCCTGATCATAGAAACGGTATACCTTGGGATGAGATGGAGGAAATGATGCTTGTTGAGACCGCTTCCGGCGCACCTGCCCGAATGTCAACAGCAGCTAGGGCATGCTGGACTTCGGAGCATGTATGTTTCTTATTCCGCTGCGAGGACGATTATATCGTCTCGAATTATCTCAACCGGGACGATCCGTTATATGATGAGGATGTCGTAGAGATCTTCATCGATGAAGCAGGTGATGGAAGACGTTACATCGAGCTTGAGGTAAGCCCGAAGCTTGTTGTATTTGACGCGGTCATTGAAAATAATCTGTCTGGACTTATCAAGCTTGATATAGCTTGGAATATTGATGGCTTGCTCACGAATGTGTATCGGTTGAAAGATTCCATGTATTCATTTGAATATGAAATTATGATTCCGCATCATGCCTTCTCGAGCACAATCTCGGCCGGGAAGCAGTGGAGAGTTAATCTGTATCGAATCGATGAGCAGGAAGATGGTACTCGAGAGTTTTTGGCATGGTCGCCCACGAAAGCGATCGACTTTCATAAGTCAGATTACTTTGGATATATGACTTTTGAAGAATAGAAACGTTAGATGCGGCTTAAGTGCATTTTATTGAAAATTACAATATTAGTTAGTTATACACATGCTCATATAGCGGAAGTATGTAATTGCTGATAGAATGATTATTGTATAGTCAATTATTATCCAAAAGTACTATATTCATGTAACTATGGAAGAAGAGGAAGGATTCCATATGGAACAACCATCACCTAAAGTTAAATCTGCCGACCGAGTGTTGGACATCTTTGAATTGTTTACGGAAGAGAAGGATACCTTTACACTTACAGAGATTGCGAAGTCGTTAAATATGCCATCCAGCAGCACCTATCAAATCTTGCAAAATATGCTTAGTCGAGGTTATCTGGAGACGGATAGCTCCGGCAAAAACTTTCAGCTGGGCAATAAAATATTTGAGATTAGAGTGAAGCATCGCCTCAATACGGACTTGACGAAGGAATTCTACCGGTCAGCTAGCAAGATTGCTGAGATCTTGAATGAGACTGTGTTTCTGAGCATTCGCAGTGGAGACAACAATGTATACATCGCGGAGAAGCAGATTGCGCAGCCATTGCGTTTCAACAACAATCTAGGATCTGTACTGCCCCTGCATGCGTCTGCCTCGGGAAAGATCTTGCTGTCTCGGCTGTCAGACGTTGAGTTTGACACTTTGTACCCTAACGAACAGCTGCTGACTTATACAAGTAAGACGATCTCGACTGTCTCAGCTCTGAAGGATGAGCTTATTAAAGTGCGCGCTGAGAATATCGCTTACAATTATGGTGAGTCAATTGAGGGTGTACATTGCATAGCTGGACCGATTATCGACATGGAAGGCAATGTGGTTGCTTCCGTGAGTGTGTCGATTCCACAAGCCCGTATAACCGAGATGTTATGGGAGAATGCTCTCCAAAGCATTGTGAACGCATGCAGCGAGATAAGCAACCGTTTGTATTTGCAAAACTAAGCTATGATGTGGAAACGATCGTGATCAGTGCAGGCTGAGAGCGGTCGTTTTTTTATGTAAATCACCACCCGTGCACGCACTTCATTTCACAGATAAGAAAAAGATAATCATATATGAAAATTCAATTGACTATATATGGCATTAAAGATAGAATTTGCTTAACGATAGCTAAGTTGGAGGGGTATAGATGACTTCTAATCTGCTTGCCGCGATTCCTGAGCATATCACGCGTTTTGTACAGCTGCCTAATGAAAAAGGGCATAACGCGGTATGGGACTTTGTACGTTCGCCTGATGATCGCTTCTACATTAGTGTATGCGGAGAGAATGAGAAACCGTTAACTGCATTGCTGTACGAATATTACCCAACAACCGGCGAACTTAGACTGATAGTTGATGTTGAAAAGGCTTGGATCGTTGATACAGAGCAGATGCCCCCTAGCAAGATCCATACAAGCATCGACTTCCTTCCAGATGGAAGATTGATCATGGCGACGCATAATACAGCCCCTGCTCCAGGGCATAAACAGTGGATGTTCGAGCAGTATTATGAGCATCCGTGGGAAGGCTATCCCGGTTCCATTCTTATGATCGTTAATCCGGATACGAATGTAGTAGAGACTAGAGGCATTCCAGTTCCTAGGGAGAGCATATATGGCGGCATGTTGGGCAATGATCCACGATACTACTATTTTCTAGGCTATATGAGAGGCCATCTATATCGATTGGATCTGCATACCAATGAAGTGAAGGATTACGGTAAGCTGTCTGAATTCTCCTCCTGCCGCTTGATCAAGGATGATCGTGGACGTTTCTACGGAAGCTCTTATACGGGCGGGATCTGGAGATTCGACCCTGAGACAGAGACGGTAACCGATCTAAAGGTCAACTTCTATTCGCCGCATGGTCATAGACATCGAAGACAGTTTATATTTGGACTTCATACTCCTCGCGGCAGCTTGCTTATGGTTGATAACGTAGATTGTGAAATGATAGAGATTCATACCGAGACGTTAGAAGTAACTCGACATGGCCATATCCACCTGCCGGAGCAGATTCCGGTGGAACCTTATGGTATCGGAGGGTTGGCGGCTGATGACCAGTTTGTGCTGTATTACGGTCTCAAGACGAATGACGGCTATAGCCCGATCCGATTGGTCAGATGGGACTTTCTGAATGGAGGGAAGCCGGAGAACCTAGGCCTGGTAGCGCCGAACGGGAAGGATTCACAATACATTTGCGAAATGATCTTTGACCGTGAAGGCTGGCTTCATATGGTGGATGTATGCGGTGAATTCTCGCCTTATATTCTCGCTGTTGATGTGAATAGGCTGGAACCACCAGGACCTGATGCTCCATCGGCACCGCTTAGACCTTATTATGAACCAAGCTACAACGGTGTTGGCGTTCCTGCATATATGCATATCGTTGCGAACAAGACACGCACACTGCCGCTGCATCAGCATATGGATTGGCGGGATACAGCAGTCAGCCATGTACGGGCTATCAATGGCAAGGTTTATTGTATAAGTGGAAAAGACCGTGTGCTGCTGACTGAATCCGATTATAAAGCTTGTTCCGATGGTAAGCTCTTAGACATGACAACGGTGTATCAAGGTGGATCGCCCATATCCTGTATCGACGTAAATAATCAATCAATCGCTGTTCTAACAAGTGATCGTCACATCTTAATCGTCGATCTATTGTCAGGCAGCTGTTCGAAATGCATTCCGTTGCCTGCGGAAATCGAGCTGGCAAAGCTGCAGTTGCAACTAGATTCAGGAGAAATTCTGGCTAGCAGTACAGATAAAGCTCTACATCAAATAGATTACATGATAGGCAATGGAGGCTGTCATGTTCGAACGTTGCATAACATAGCGCTGCATACAGCAGATTCATTCGTGATTCCGCTGAGCAATCGCAGCCTGCTGTTATCCGGATGCAATGATGACATACTGCACTACGATATGGACACAGAGTGTAGTGATCAACTTGAAGCGAAATCTTCATCGATTCGGGGAAGATCGTTTAAGGCCACGATTACAGGCGGTGCCGTATTGGCGGATGGAACGGTTGTAGCAGGCACATCCGACGGCATGCTGTTTACGCTATCTCCGGATCTAAGTAGACGGCGATCATACGGCAGACTGTACTCCAGCGGACAACTGCGAAACTTCATCAAGCTGAATGATCGAGAAGTCGCAGGCGTATATGGGGGGATTCGAGATGCAGGGCACGTCTTCCACTATGAGAGCGACAGCGGCTTTGTTGATCTAGGAAGACCTCGCGTATTGAAAGATAATGGCGAGCTGTCTGCTATCGATGCGGAGTGGGCGAACATTCATTATATATCCAGCATCGCATACTCTCCAGACGATGATTCCCTGCATATTGCTTCAGGTGAGGAGTACGGCAGCGTGGTCCGTTTTACGGGTGTGCGAGTTCAGGGAGCAGGTTCCACAGCTGGCACGGGTGACGAAGTTGTCGAGAGCGTGACAAGAGCACAAGATCCTAAATAAACTTAGGAGCTGAGCAGATTGAATTCACACGAGATGATGCGATCCGCATATCGCAGGATCGAAGAGACCTATGATATCGTCGTTTGCGGCGGCGGGCTTGCTGGTTTATGCGCGGCTGTTGCCGCCGCGCGGCATGGTGCCAAGGTGTGCCTTGTACAGGATCGTCCAGTATTCGGCGGCAACAGTTCTTCGGAGATTCGTGTGCCTCCGCAAGGAGCGGCAAGCTCTCATGCCTATGCGCGGGAAACCGGTATTATATCTGAGCTGCTTATTGAGGAGCGTGCGCGAAACCATGAGGATCCGACAGGTGATAATGGTTGGATCAACAGTGTCTGGGACATGGTGCAGTATGAGATGGCAATGGCTACTGCGAATTTGACTTTTCGGCTGAATACCCCAGTTAAAGGTGTGCTAATGAAGGATGAACAGACGGTCGATGCCGTTGTCGCCCAAGTTCATCATGCAGAAACGGAGCTCATCCTGCGAGCTCATACGTTCATCGACTGTACAGGCGATGGCATTGTCGCGGCGTTTGCCGGATGTGAGTGGCGTATGGGTTCAGAAGGACGAGATGAATACAACGAGCCGCATGCGCCGTTACAAGCTAGTGATGCGGTTATGGGCAACTCCATCCATTTCAAGGCGAAGGATATGGGACGCCCTGTCCCCTTTACAGCGCCTGATTGGGCGGTAAAGTATGAGAATCCAGATTTCTTCTACAAGCAGGGCCGCTGGCCGGGCGATACAAAGAGCGGCTATTGGTGGATCGAGCTATCTGTCCCTTGGCACACGATATACGATAATGAGGAGCTCCGTCATGAGCTGACCAGACATGTGATGGGGATCTGGGATTGGATTAAAAATGGTGACAGCGAGTTCAGGGATATATCGGCGAACTATGCGCTGGACTGGATCGGGCAGGTGCCCGGTAAGCGCGAAAGCCGCCGCATCGTAGGCGAATACTGGATGACCGAGCATGATCCGCTGGAGAAAACGGTGTTTCCAGATGAGATCGCCTATGGCGGATGGTTTGTCGATCTGCACGAGCCGGGCGGTTTGCTGGCTCCATTCAGTGAGAGAACGACTAAGGAAGGGCATGACAGCAGCTACGGCGCTAGAACCTACGTCGGCCCGTATGGCATCCCGCTTCGCATATTGATCGCGAAGGGAATGAACAACGTGATGATGGCTGGGCGGAATGTCAGTGTGACGCACGCTGCCCTCGGCACTGTGCGGATTCAAGGCACTACGGCTCTGATGGGGCAGGCGGCGGGAACAGCGGCTGCTATCACGATTCGGGATGGACTACTGTCGGTAAGACAAGTGCCAGAGTTAGCTGTCCATGAAGTTCAACAAGCCCTGCTTCGTGACGGGTGCTTTCTACTTAATGCGCGTAACGAGGATCCAGGAGATCTAGCTAGATTGGCTGCTGTATATGCGAGCAGCGAGGCTAAGCTGTCGGGCGCAGAGCCATTGCTTCAAGCTGTGTCGGGAATCGATGAAGCGTTGGCCAAAAGGCGAGGACAATGGATCGCTGTCGGCGCCGATCGCATCGATAAGCTCTCGTTCTGCCTGAGCAACTTGTCCGACGATGTTCAGACGGTTGAAGCTCGCCTCTATGCCGTTGAGCATATATGGGATTACCGCATAGAGCCGGGGGAAGCTCTGGCAACAGCAGAACTTGCGGTCGGTCCCGGTCATCAGCAATGGATCGATTGGACGACGGATCTGGATGTATCTGAGCTAAAAGGTCGTTACATCCGCTTAGATCTGCTGGCTAATCCGCATGTATGCTGGCACGCCGCTGACAAGGTGGTTCCTGGACATGTCAGCGCATATGATCTTCAGAACGGACAGATGCGTAAATACGGAAACGGACTAACCATGAGCTTTCGCATCTCCCCGGAACAAGCCTGCTATGGTGCTAATCAGGTGCTAAGCGGTGTCACGCGGCCATATCGCAGCACCAATCAATGGCGCTCGGACCCCGTTGAGTCAATGCCTCAGTGGATCGAGTTTATCTGGACGGAACCCGTTCAAATCAGCACCATTGAGCTGACCTTCCCTGGATATATCCTTCGCGATTATCGCAGCTATCCAGCCTTCTACCGCGATCCGGAGTGTCCGCGAGATATAAGAGTAGAAGCGCTTATACAAGGTCAATGGCTTGAGATCGGCAGTATAGGTGACAATTATCAGCGAAAGGCCGCGATTCGACTGGAGCAGCCTATTCAGACAGATCGAGTGCGACTGACGGTGCTCGCCACGAACGGCGATGCCTCAGCATCACTGTACGAGGTCCGAATCTACTCCACATAGACGCGTAACTTTGCATCTAAGACTTGAACTTTCAGCCGTAAATGAATCTTATTGATTCGTAATCTAATGATAAAAGGTGATTGGATGCAAGTGCTGAATAACAAGGTTATATTGGTCACTGGCGGATTAGGCAATCTGGGACGATCCGCGATCAAGATGTTTTTGGATAGAGGCGCTATCGTGTACGCTTGCGATCGCATCCCGATCGATACGTTTCCAGAGCTCCAGCAGCTGCTAGATCAGTACGGAGAGACGAGATTTCGCTTCAAGCAGGCGGATGTGTGCGAAGAGAGGGATATGATCTCCATAGTTGAAGAGATTGAAAGCGCTTATGGAAGACTGGACGGGACTTATCATACCGTTCATACGAATGTATGGAAGCCCGTATTGGAGCTAACGATGGAGGAGTGGGACGCTACGATTCGCGGAACGCTGACAAGCACATTCGTCGTGAACAAATATGCGTTGCCGTTAATGATCAAGACTGGCGGCGGATCTATCGTCAACACGTCTTCTATCCTCGGACAGATCCCTTCAAAGGGCTGCCTAGCGTACGGAGCCGGCAAGGCTGGCATTAACCAATTTACCAAAGTACTTGCTCTAGACTATGCCCAATTCGGAATAAGAGCTAACGTGCTCGTGCCCGGTGATTTTAGATCAGTAGAGAGCTTAGCCGTTCAGTCGGAGCAAGAAAAGGCAGCCATGAAGAACAATTCCATGCTCGGACGAAGTGCGAGCGCAGATGAAATCAATGAAATGGCCTGCTTCTTGTTCTCGGATGCCTCCTCCTATGCGACAGGTGCATTATTCACAGTGGACGGAGGGTTCCATCTATGAAGAATTATCTCATGCACCTTTGTACCCGTGAAGAAATTGCAGAACGTGCGGCCCAAGGTTGCGCTGCTGTGATTCCGCTTGCGGCGACTGAGCAACATGGTCCACATCTTCCTGTGTACACGGACAGTCTGATCTGCGAGCATATCATTCATCGCGCTGGTGAACAGGCCGCACGTGAAGTTCCTATCCTGATCGCACCGGTGCTTCCAATCGGCTGCTCCCAGCATCACTTATCTTATGGCGGTACCATCTCGTTCACATCCTCCACCTATATGCGAGTACTGAAGGATATCGGAGAAAGCTTAGTGCAGGACGGCTTCCGCAAGATCATCTTCGTTAACGCGCATGGCGGCAATGATCCGATCATGACTCAAACCGCCAATGATCTCGCTGTCGCACATCCCATCTGGACGGCATCTGCTTCTTATTGGAGCGTTGCAGGTGAAGCATTGCGTTCGATCAACGCGCGTGAAGTAGGGATGGTGCCTGGGCATGCGGGCGGGTTTGAAACGTCAGTGATCCTGGCCATTCGGCCAGAACTCGTTAGAGCGGATCGGATCGAAGATGAGCATATTAGCCGGGAGTGGATCAACGCAGGACCGTCAGGTTCATTTATCGGCAGGCATGGTGAGCTGACGGGCTATGACGGATTCACGGACTCCGCACGTCCTGCCAGCGCAGAGCGAGGAAGAATCTATCTGGACACCATTATTGCAAGCTTATCAGACTGGCTGATTCATACGGTTCATGCCATGAACAAAGGGGAGCAGAGCAGATGACCGAGCTTAACTTGAAGGGCAGTTCGAACGATCCGAACCATAAGCGAGTTGCGGCTATTGTAACGGAATACCGCTATAATTCGCATGCCGACGTTATCTTAGGACGGTTGCTGGGCGACTTCGATTATGAGCCACAGATTGAAGTCGTCTCGATCTACACCGATCAAGTACCTTCTAGCGACATGAGCCGAGAAGCGGCCTCCAGGTTGGGAATACCGATCTATTCAACTATTCGGGAAGCGATTCGCAATGAGCAGGGAACCGGCCCAATCGACGGAGTTATCATTATCGGTGAGCATGGAGACTACCCATTTAATGAAAAGGGACAGATGATGTATCCGAGACGGCGTATGCTCGAAGAAACGCTTATCGCGTTGGATGAGCTGCAACTAACAGTGCCGATATTCTCAGATAAGCATCTTTCATACGATTATCAAGATGCTGTATGGATGTATACGCAATTGAAAAGTCGAGGTATTCCGTTTATGGGGGGTTCATCGATACCGAATACCGAAATAGTACCTCCACTTGATTCGAATAAGCTGCACTCCGTAACCGAAATACTGGTCGTCAGTCATTCGACGTTACTGGAAGCCTATGGATTTCACGCCTTGGAAGTATTGCAATCGCTGGCAGAGCAAAGAGAAGGCGGAGAGTCCGGGGTACAATCAGTACAATTCATGCAGGGCCCTGAAGTATGGGATAGCATGGATCGCCAGGAATGGCCGGAGGACTTAATGCTTCAAACGTTGCAACTATTCCCGAATCTTCCTGCTATTCACCCGCGTTTGCTTGATTCCAACCCAATTCTTATGGTCATCCATTATGAAGATGGCTTAAAGGGCTATGTGATACAGTTTGAAAAGCTAGTTGAACAGTGGGCGGCATGTTTCCGCACGAAGCAAGGTGAGTCAAGTGCTGTTCTCTATAACAGCGAGTTAGATCGTCCATTTGTTCATTTTGAGCATTTTACCAAGAAGATTGAGGATTTAATGATGTCAGGTGTGCCGCCGATCCCAATAGAACGTACACTGATGACGACAGCTCTAACCTGCGCGGTGGTTGATGCCGCTTATTACGGACCGAGTTATCAGTCGGAGAAGATAGATATTGTATATAGGCCGAATTCGTGAGCAGGGAATGAGGAATTAAACATTTATTTAATGGCATTAAAGATAGTGTGGTGGACACACAGGCCGCTATTTTAGCCATAGTGGGCTATTTCGATTGCTTAGCGGACCGTGGTTCCGCTATTTACACCTTTTTCGCTGGAAATGGTACGTTTCATAGCGAATAACGTCTCCTGTGTCCGCGAGATACGCGAAACACAGCGTTTTCGCAGAAATAAGGGCTGTACGGTCCGCTTCGCGTCGCTCGCGAATCCAAAAAGTCCTATCCCACACGACCTTGATCGTTGGGAGAGGACTTTTTTCATAACACGAATTCAAGTGGAGTTTCCATCCTTGATGACGTAAATGTTGACCTAGATTCGGATCATGATGCAGAAATAATATGGATGATAGATACGTTATATTGGCCTTAAGATAACACGTGCAAACACGTATATTCCTAGCACGTGTTATTTGCTTGCTTGTTTATGTGATATATTGGAGATGGTCACCTAGCCTACTATTGCATTAGGAGTGAGAAGATGAGAAATCAAAAGCCTGTTGAGAAGGAACAATCGCTTGGCCATATTGTGAAGGTTCAGCAAGTCATCGACTTCATCGTCCTCGCTGAGCTGCAGAAAGGCAGACGCTATGGAAAGCAAATCGATCAAGTCATCATTCAAACGCTAAGTGGAGTCGGTGTGAACGATTCTTATCTAGCGAAGCGCTTAAAGGTGCTTGCAGAGAAGGGGCATGCCACTAGTCAATGGGAAGATGATAACCGATATAATCGATACTATGAAATTACGGACTCTGGTAGAGAGTATTTCAATCAGCTGCTGCGAGATTTACCGGAGAAAGTAGAAATTGCTCTGAATGTGTACAGATTGTTTGATAAGGCATTGAAAAAATATGACATGTAGATTAACTTTATATTAATATCTCGCATTACTGTAATTGATAAAGTGGTAAATGATCATACATAAATAGGTTAAATCTCAAAACTACCAAGGATAGGACTGTGGTAAAGTGGAAAACGTTGCAGATCTTAAGAAGCATGACACCGAGTTAATAGAAGCATTCGCGAAAGTAGCGCCATACTTGAACAAATTAATGCATGACGATATATCTGTCAGTGTATACAACACGGAGAGACTGATGATCTCAGTTCCAGCTAAGACATTCTCTCTGAATCTTAAGCCTGAAGAACCGCTGTTGGAAGGAGATATTCTGACAGATGCCATTCGCAATAATAAAGAAATATCGGGTATAGTCCCGAAGGAATTATTCGGTGTACCATTTGCTTCGCGGGTCATACCTGTTCATAATCAGCACGGTGAAGTTATTGGCGGTGTCGGTGTAGGGTCGAGCTTAGAGAAGGCGAATGAGCTCTACCATGTCGCAGAAGATTTATCCGCTATCGTGGAAGAAACCGCTGCTTCTTTCTCCTCGATCACGAACTCTGTCATGGTGCTGGCTAGTCGATTAGAAGAAGTATCTAACTATATGAATGATGTGAGCTCTGGCGCGCAGGAGATCGGGAAGATATCGAGCGTTGTTAAGGAAGTCTCCGAACAGAGCAATCTGCTAGGATTGAACGCAGCGATAGAAGCTGCGCGTGCAGGTGATGCGGGCCGCGGCTTCGGAGTTGTGGCCGATGAGATCCGTAAGTTAGCAACCTATTCGAAGAATAATGCAATTCAGATTGATGACATTACGAAGAATATGCAGATTGCGATCCGCAATCTGCAGCAAGCGTTCCAAGGAATTCATGATTACACCAACAATCAAGTCGCTTCAATTCGAGAACTGTCTGCAACCGTACAACATATTAATCGGAACACGCAGCAGCTGTCGGAGATGGCGGAGAA
Organism: Paenibacillus sp. EB106-04-04-XG159; assembly: GCF_058791835.1. NCBI lineage: Bacteria > Bacillati > Bacillota > Bacilli > Caryophanales > Paenibacillaceae > Paenibacillus > Paenibacillus sp. EB106-04-04-XG159. The sequence continues at coordinate 157,723 of NZ_JBYTDY010000007.1, forward strand.
GAATCTGATAATCGAATAGTTATTTAACGGGCGTACCATTACATGCAGCAGCTTATTTACTCTTTTTACTTAAGGAGTTGAAGGCTGCTGTTTTAGTATGTTCGACCCTATTATAGTTACAACAAGGAGCCAAAAATATGAAGCTATTATAGGTAGAAGATGAATATCCAATCGTTGAAGAAGTAAAGCCTTTCCTGGAGCAGGAAGGGTGTCAGGTTACACATGTAGTCAATTCTGATGAAGCATTATCCGTGCTTGAACATGAAAGGTTTGATTTATTGCTTATCGATTGGATGCTTCCTGGCATGTCAGGTACTGACTTATGTAAAGCAGTACAGCGTAAGTGGAGTACACCTGTCATAATGCTAACCGCTAAATCCGATGAATGGCATAAGGTGGTTGCGCTTGAGATCGGTGCAGATGATTATATGATTAAGCCATTTGGAATGAGAGAATTACTTGCAAGGATTAAAGCAGTTCTGCGAAGATCAAGAGCCAACATCATCGCTGAAGATCGACAAGTTCTACAATTCGGAGCATTAACAATCGATATTTTACGCCATGAAGTACAAAAGAACGGCATATCACTCTCCCTGACTCCAACAGAGTTTGAGATTCTAGCTGCCTTATCTCTTCAACCTGGGCGGGTATTTACAAGGTTACAGCTGTTAGATCAAGCGCTAGGAGACGCTTACTATGGATTTGAACGCACCATTGATTCGCATATTCGCAATTTGAGACGTAAGGTAGAGGATGATCACGTTAATCCGCAATATATCGTTACTGTGTACGGAGTCGGCTATAAATTTGGAGGAGGAAGTCCATAAACATGTGGTCAATCGTACGTAAGAAGCGCTCTTTCTTAACGGCACTGCTATCAGCTATTGCGTGTTTATTAATCGTTTATGGTCTTACTGCATGGATTCAACAGCAGGCTAATCAGGAGTATAAACTGAAGAATCATATCCAAATAGACGCCTTACTAAGCTCCTACTACGAGCTATACGGGGATTGGGATTTGGCTATTAACAAGCTTCAATCATCCAAGCTGTTACAAGATCATGATCTGCGCATATGGTCACCATCCAATCAACTCCTTTGGTCTTCCAATCAGGATGATATTAGGTCAGGTAATACTCAGTTGCATAACAAAGATAGTAGTAATCGTCATCTTATCTTACTTAATGGACAAGTAATTGGATCTTACGATGGTTCTTTCGATGAAGAAGGCTATACATTATCTTATTCCATACTTCTCCCTTTCACAATTGGTCTGATCGTGTTCATCATCATCTACACCATATTATCCAAGCAAGAGAACAATCAAGCGAAATTAGTTAAGCGAATAGCCAGCTTGCTTGATCATCTTGAACCGTCCTTTCAGGAAGAAAGTCCGTATTCAGATCCGGATATCTTACAAGTGGAAATGAAAATTAATCAGATTGCTCAGCAGCTGTATCGACTAGAAACCATTCGAAAATCAATGGTAGCGGATATAGCACATGAATTGCGAACTCCATTGGCTGTCATGCGAGCTAAACTTGATAATTCACTGCACAATCAAACCGCGCTGGAACTTTCTCAAGTTTCACTGCTTCAGGATGAAATATATCGCATGAGCAAGCTCCTTGGTGATCTTCAACAGCTATCATTAGCTGAATCAGGGCGCCTAATCTTATATAAGTCTTGGTTTTCATTACAAAGTACGCTTGAAGAATTGACTGCATTATTAGCGATGGATTCAGAGGAATCCGGGATTACCTTGAATTTGCATGCTGATGATACTTTTCATGTGTACGCGGACGAAGACCGACTTAAGCAAGTGCTGGTCAATATTATTGGAAACGCGCTGAGATACGCCCGCTCCACGGTATATATCACCGTTGCTTTTGAGTCTGCTAATTGTATTGTTACCGTATCAGATGATGGTGTAGGGATCGAGCATGAAGAAATCCCTAATTTATTCGAACGTTTCTATAGGGGGACAGTTCATCGGCGAGTAAGATCAAGCAGTACTTCATCTGGCTTGGGCTTAGGGCTTCCGATCGCGAAGCAGCTAATGGAAGCTCATAATGGAACAATAGATGTAACCAGCAGATGGCAGCAAGGAACCACTTTTCGAATTGCATTTCCAATCTATAACGAAGCCTCATATTCTGCACAACATCTGCACATTTCCTCCATTACCTCTAAATATTGATTTGTTACATTGATGCTAATAATCGGAGAAAAAAGGTAGGAAGATGATTCGAGCACACCAGCTTACCAAAATATTCGGCACCGGCGAATCCATGGTCCGAGCATTGAAGGAAATTGATATCGTCATTGAGAAAGGAGAAATGGTTAGCATTGTTGGCCCGTCTGGATGCGGAAAAACGACGCTTCTCCATGTTCTATCCGGAATTGATGATCCTACAGAAGGAAAAGTGATCATCGATGAGTTTGATCTATACGCTGCAAAAGAGCGTGAACGTTCCTCATTTCGGTTAACTCAAATGGGCTTTGTGTTTCAATCATTTCATCTAGTTCCTGTATTAACAGCTCTTGAAAATGTGGCACTTCCTCTCATTGGACAAGGCCTATCTACCAAGATTGCAAATGAAAAAGCACGTACAGCATTATCGCAAGTCGGTCTAGAACAAAAGGTTCATTCTCGACCTGCTCAATTATCGGGAGGTCAAAATCAGCGTATAGCTATTGCCCGTGCGATAGTTTCAAATCCAGCTGTGATCTGGGCGGATGAGCCCACCGGTTCATTAGACAGTCATACTTCTCAGCAAATTGTCGGCCTACTTCGTCACATCAATGAGACAATGGGAACGACGATTGTTCTGGTTACACACGATATTAGCCTTTCCAAGCAAACCGACCGCATTATCTACATGGAGAACGGACGAATCGTCAAGATGGATGCAGATAACGGCTTAGATCGATTTCCTTCAGCAAAGCTGGTGAGTGAATGAGAAGTATATGGTCCTCAAGCATCTATTGGAGATTAGCTTGGCGAAACCTAAAGTCTCAACGCGGACAGACCGTGCTAACGATTGTAGGCGGCTGTATCGGAGCCGCTCTCATCATAGCATCTACTATATTTTTTCAATCGTTTGATGAGAGTGGAAACCGCTGGTTTGAGAAGCATTACGGTCCAATTGAATGGGAGCTGCGTCCTCCTGACAACCAATCCTACTTCAGTGCTGAACAACTACCTTCGATTGAACAATCTCTACAGATCCAAAACCTAAAGCATTTATCAGCTGTTACATTCGAGACGCGTGTCAGTAAAGTAGACGGTGAACTTCAAGCTGTTCGAACAGGAATGCGATATCTGGGCATTGGTGTCGACTTTACTCAAGCGTCGCTATTTGATCCGGATAATCAATTATGGGATCAATCGCTCTCACCTGATCAGATTATTCTGTCTGAAGCAATAGCTAAACCGCTTGATATTAACGAAGGCGATACCGTAGCGTTAACAGGTACTCAAGGTGAAGAGCGCTTGTTTCAGGTGAAACAAATAGTAGAGGAAGAAGGAATCTCAGGTTATCGAGGGAGTACTTCATTAGAAGGAACATTAATCATGGGGATTGATAACGCCAGGCTTGTTGCGGGATTACCGGAACATTTATTCACTTCAATATTTACTGGAATGTCCGATCATTCCTATAGAGGGACTAAGCCTCCACATTTTCCTAGCCCTTCGCCATTGTTTGAAGTAAGGGAGCTGAAACAATCCGATTACAATCAAGTCCAACAAATGAAAAAGAGGCATGGATTTACTTTTGTTCTTTGCAGCGTGACTGCAATTATGGCCGGGCTCTTGCTGTTGGCGCAAATTCTCTTTATGCTGGCGGATTCTCGTAGAGAAACAATGGGAATACTGAGAGCTTTAGGATATCGACGCAGGCAAACTCAAGCTATATTTTTTATTGAGGCCTTGTTAATCAATCTGCTGAGTACAGGTGTAGGTATAGGGCTGGGGATACCTCTTGGCTACGGGATTATCAAATTGTTTGGATTGTTGAATCGAGACCTCATATTTGCGTATAGTGCCAATACGGTTCCGATCGTGCCCTACATTTCACTAGGAGGCATCTTATTTACAGGGATAATCATAATTTGTCTATTAATGTTTACTTCTTTCATATCTTGTTACAAGCTGGGAAATATGCATATTGTATCTGCATTACGAGGGGACAGCAATCCGATTGAACCGCGAAGCGCTATCAGGTCTAAAGTGATTCGAATATGCTTAATCATCTGTTCAGTGGTCATTCTAGCGATACACTTCATTCAACTCGTAACGGGACAGGGGATTGAGATCTTGATAGATGAAGGTAATTCATCTTGGATATCATCTACAGCAGTACTAGCCTTGTGGTTTATGTCGTCCATCGCGTCTCTATATCTGGTAGTGCAGATGCTGCCGTTTCTTCAGAAGCTGTTAAAACCATTATTGAATCAACTAGGGATAGGAGAAGCTGCTCAAATGGTTGCTTTTCGCTATCCTGCTGGAAACTATCGCCGTACATTTGTCGTAACCCTATTGTTTAGCTGTTGCTTCATGCTATTAACATTTGTCATCATCATTACTCAGCATTATTATCGGAATATCGAGCAGAAGCCTTATTCGGTTCTCGGATATCCCGCTTATATCAAATACGAATCGGAAAGCGAGAAGCAACAGATACTGCCCATTCTTAATCAAAATTCCGAACTAGGGGAGATTGTACGTAACTCCACCATTATGGAACCTTATATGATCCGGACTGCTTCAGATGGAGCGCTTGCTCCAATGAATCAATTGAATGTAACGATTCCAGGAGATGAACAAATGAGCAGCGACATGATCAAGCTCTCTGAGCGCCATGACGATTATGCATCGGATCTGGAAGCTTGGAAAGCGGTCAAGAGCAATCCTCAATATGTCATTCTGGATAAGAAATTCAGCTATGCTCCGGAAGAGTGGCCTTCTACATACCGAATGGACAAGATGCTACTACGTCCATTAAAAGTGGGAGATCAGCTGAAATTGGATATCTATGAAAAGCCAGCTGAACCGAATACACCTGCTTTTGGTAAGGAACCACAAGTTGTAAGTACGATAGATATCCAGATTATCGGCTTTGCGGATACAACTACTGGCTTGGAATTCTATAATGTGATGTTTGTTAATCCACATCTATATAACGAGCTGAGAGAGCAAGGATATCGCTGGGAATCGACTCCTGAAAAAGGTTATCTGATGCTGCCACTGATGTCCAATGACACGAGCTATCTACGCAGCGTGGAAGAACATGTTGTCAGTCTAGGTATCAATGGGTTCTCGGCTCCTGGAATCTCAGAAGCTTCAGAGGATATCAGCCTTATTCAGATGCTATGGGTGTTTAATGGATTCATGATAGTGGCTATGGGTATCGGACTAGCAGGCTTGGCCATCCTTCAGCTGCGTGCTTTGCAAGAACGGTTGAAAACGATCGCCATGATGCGCTGCATTGGCCTCAGTAGACGGATCGTTCGTCAAATGCTTCTTCTGGAAGGAACCATGATAGGTTGGATTGGTTTACTTAATGGCTGCTTGTTCGGCACTATCGGTGGATATGCAATTGTTGAATTGCTCGAGTCTACCAAAAAGCCAACAGAACCTGCTCTATCCTTTGTATATCCTTGGGAGTATATTATACCTATTGTATGCATACTGATGCTCTTGACTCTTCTGCTTCATATTGGTCCATCAAGACGAATTCTTCGCCTATCGCCTAGTGATGCGATCCGTTTATCAGATGAGTAGTCGGCAATTGTATTCTGTGAAATAATCAATTAGGCTGTTTCTAGCATCATGCGGAACAGCCTTCCTTATTGGGGAGGATATGAGGATGGACGTAACCAACAAGAAATCCGTTATTCGGTCTGTTCAATCGGTATTAGCAGCAGATCTCAGCTGTTCGACAAATGATCTACTGTCTGATCATGGAACTGTGCATCGAGCAAAACAACATAATGGAGGCTTTCGTTTCCCATATCGAGAGCAATCTCTATCGATCGTGACTCTAGGAAAAGGAGTAGTTATCTCATGCAACAAAGAAAGAATGGCTTGGGCTCAACATGAACTAGGTCAGATATCGCGAGATCAGCTATTTTCGGTACATACGATGGGTCGAATAGACAACTATTTGCGACAGAACAACCAATATCTCGCTGGTCCTGATCTAAAATATGTATATACGATTGAGGATCTTTGTGATATTAATATTCCTCGAGATGTTACTATCACAATGCATGATCACCATACGTTATCCTGCCTATATGCACATAAGCAATTTCAACATGCTCTCACCTTTAACCCGAACAGCGATCGTCCTGATATGTTAGCAGCTGTTGCTGAATATAAGGGAGCGATCGTAGGCATAGCAGGGGCATCCGCAGATTGTGATACCATGTGGCAAATCGGGGTGGATGTACTTCCAGCTTATCAAGGCTTAGGAATCGGAAAAGCAATCGTTGGTCGTCTAACTCAAGCCATTTTAGAAGAGGGCATTATCCCTTATTATTCAACCTCATTACATAATCTGCAATCAAGACAGTTAGCCGTCAGCTTAGGCTATTGGCCTGCGTGGATGCAACTGTATGCTCGCTATTTTGAGTAATCGATTTATCGGAGGACTTTCAACATGGAACATTCGATTAAGGCAATCTTCAATGATGAGGTCGCTGTAACAGCCGCTGCTAGATATGGAACGAGCATGGAAGAACTACAATTCGTTGGAGGCTTTCAAAATTTTATATACGAATATCAGCTTAACAACAAGTCTTACATCTTAAGATTCACGCCTAGTGCTCATCGATCCTCTAATCTAGTTCAAGCCGAATTAGATTGGATTCTCTACTTAGCAAGAAACGGAATAGCAGTATCTGAACCGATCTGTTCATTCGATGGCAGGCTTGCTGAAGTGATCGAAGCACAAGGTATGTACTTTACAGCCGTTTCTTTCGTAAAAGCACAAGGAAGCAAGATTGGTTATCCCGAATGCCTTCAGGACGATATGCTCTATTCCAGACTAGGGCAAATAACAGGGAGAATACATGCTCTATCCAGTCACTATCAACCTAATGATAATGCAATAAGAAGGCATGATTGGAGTCAAAACTATTATTTGCAAAATATAAGCATTCTTCCGGTTTCGCAAACAAGAATCATAGAGCGCTGCTATGAGCTAGTGAACGAGCTTCAGCAATTGCCACAGGATACTGCGTCATATGGCCTTATCCATGGAGATATCAATGTCGGGAATTTCTGTGTCGATGGGCAGGGGAAGATCACATTGTTTGATTTTGATGAGGCGCAGTATAGCTGGTTTGTAGAAGATATCGCCATACAACTATATTATCTTGTTTACGTATATGGCGGCGATGAGGGAAGAGCGAGTAGGAAAGAACAAGCTTTGCGTTTCATGAAGCATTTCATGGAGGGCTATCGCATGGAGTATTCTTTAGACGACTATTGGTTACAACAGATTCCTCTATTCCTGCAGTTAAGGGAGTTAATCGTTTATATCGGAGCCTTCCGCAACTATAACGGCGATGAAACCTTCAGCAGTTCAGACAATCAATGGTTTAAGGATTGGATAGCTGAGTCTCGATACAGGCTGGAGAACGGAATCCCGATCGTTGACATCTGGACTTAATCTTTGTTGAAAGTTATATAAGAAGAGCATGGTTTGAACCATAGCGGATCAGTCCATGCTCTCGAATTCTAAGTAAGCTATATATTGTGAACTTCAATCTTCGCCAATTCGATCTTTCTCCTCTTAGCAGCCTGTTCGCGACCTGATGTCCATATACCGAGTAAGATTATGATGTTCGCACTCGATAAGTTTATGCCAATACCATCATTCATTATATGAAAAAGAAGGCTACTAAAGATTTGGCGTTATCTACTTCTTACCTAGGAGGGGACCACATCATGAAAGAGCGTATTAGGTTGATTTTTCACAATCAGACCAAAAAATCAGCCGCTTGGATTTCCTGCCTCATATTAATCTTAATCCTTGCTGGAGGTACCTTAGTCTCTTGTCAAAGCCAGTCCATTCAAAGAGAAGGTAAGGGTGGTTTTGCCAAGCTTTATAACTTATTCGGTTCATCAGAAAAGGATGTGTTTGCTTCCTTATCGCTGAATACGGGAGAAAATGCCGACAAAACAATTTTAAGTCCCAACAGTACGGACTATCTGTTAAAGCAACCTGTTCAAGTATACGGCCATTCGAGTCAAGTGCAATTCGGATTCTATAATGATGTTCTGATGGCACTGCAATATCGGTTTAACAACCATCAGGACGCATTTGATGTCAGTAAGTCGTTAAGAGATGAACTGGGTAAACTGCATGGCCAACCAAATACGATTGATGGTCATCCAAACCGGCTGGATACATTGACAGATTTGCCGAACGGACGAACTTTGCCTGTAGACTTTTTGGAGGAATGGAGCATCACGGTCGATCCACAGATTTTAATAGCTTTATTCGGAGATACAACTCATTCTGTTGACCTGGAACTGCGACTCTCTTTGCTCGACGAAACCCATGCTTCCGTGACTGTACGCTATTCAGCGAATCGCAATAGTTTACTGCAGCCTAGTCCTTGAACGAAAGGTTGAAAGCGGTAGCCTAGGATGGGAAGATAAAGTCCTAGACTGCCGCTATTATTTTGAAGAACCCTTTTAGGTCCTTTGGATTAATTTAATCCTTTCTACATAAGGCGACACAGATGTGCTTATTACGCTATGTACAAGCTTACCTGAAATTTCTATACTAACTATCAAAGGCAAGATGAAATTTTATTTCGCAAATAGAAATCCAGATCCCATGTTGAAGGAGGCTCAATCATGAATGTTCCTCATCAATTAAGACGGAAATGGTTAACAGCAATCATCATTACTAGTTTATTCTTCACAAGTGTTGTCAACATTTCGGCGGCGGCATCACAATCACGTTCTAGCGACTCAGATACTACTGATATGCAGATTAACTACGAAGGTCCACCGGAGTGGATGCCGCAGGTTGAAGCGGATTATTCACTCGAATTACCAGTATCATCTTCATCTAGAGGCAGCAATGCATTATCCTCCAATGTTACATCCTCACTGTTAGAAGACTTCGAACAGACGAATCACTTATCGGCATCTTCAGTTAGAGCTGTACCGGGATCGGTGACATTGAAACCCTCTACCAGACCTTATCCAGTCATACACGGGAATCAAGCTGTCCAATTAAACTATGATTTTACGGGAACAACGGGAACATCCGCAGCCTATCTGAACTTTAAGGCACAAGATGGTTCTATTGGAGTACCTATGACTGGCAATCCGACACAATTGGGATTATGGGTCTATGGAGACGGTCAATCTCACTGGCTTCGAGCACTGCTACAAGATGCGACGGGCGCTAAAGCTACGATCGACCTCACGGCGAGTCGGGGATTGAATTGGAAGGGATGGCGCTACATCACGGCTAATCTGCCGGCTAATGCCGCAGCTCCGCTACGACTCAATCAGATCTATGTTGTAGAAACGAATGATCTGAACAAGAATGCTGGAGCCATCTTATTTGATGATATACGGACTGTGAGCGGCAGTACTGATGTTTATGAAGTCACGATACAGGGCCTCAAGCCGATGCAGCTTATGGAAAGTCAAGCTGTGCGTATCTCTGCTGCGAAGAGCGGTGCTGCAGCGCCGTTAGATGTCAGTCAACAAGCTCAACTGATAAGCAATCAGCCGGACGTCGTACGTGTGAATCAAGACGGATCACTTACTGCTATAGCTGCCGGAACAGCGGCGATCCAAGCGGTATATCAAGGCATATATTCAGATACGTACCAAGTGAAAGTGACAGAGGCTGCACCGCAATTGCAATCCCTGCTACTCTATGGGGTACCTACTCTAGAGATTGGGATGATGAATCAAGCTGAGACGTTTGCCTTTTACGAGGGTATACTGAAACCAGTGAAGATGATTAATGACGTTAAATATACTAGCTCAGCACCACATATCGCTTCTATAGATCCTAATGGCGTTGTATCCGCACTTAAGTCTGGTGAAACGGTCATTCAAGCGGTTTACGGCACATCAGCTTCATCCTATACTTTGCAGGTTACAGCCCCAATTCCGACGCTTGCAGAGATTAAGCTGTCAGGTCTTAGAGCGATGCATGTGGGTGAAACACTCGCTGCTAAAGTTGTTGGCACTTATACCGACGGCGATCAAAAGGAGATTACAGAAGGCATCACATTCAGCAGCAGCGCACCAAGTGTGGCCGCGATTGATTCACAAGGAAATGTTACTGCATTAAGAGTAGGAGTGAGCCTCATAACAGCTGCAGTGGACGGTAAAAAGGATTATATGACGCTTGTCGTGTATGAATCCGAAGCAGCACCTAAACGAGAGCTTAGAGCGGCTTGGATCGCCTCAGTTGTCAATATCGACTGGCCGCAAGCTGGTGTGGTGACGAAGGAGGAACAGAAGCAGGACTTTATTGATCTGCTTGATCAATTGAAAGAGATCGGAATGAATGCCGTCGTCGTTCAGATTAAACCGACCGCTGATGCCTTCTATCCATCTAAATACGCGCCTTGGTCTGAATGGCTGACTGGGGAACAAGGTAAAGATCCGGGCTATGATCCGCTTGCCTTCATGGTAGAAGAAGTACACAAGCGGAATATGGAATTCCATGCATGGTTCAATCCGTATCGTGTCAGTATGCAGCCAGACATCAATAAGCTGGTAAAAGATCATCCTGTACGTCAGAATCCGGATTGGGTCGTATCCTATGGCGGAAAATTGTATCTGAATCCAGGCATTCCAGCTGTAAAGCAATACGTTACAGACAGCATTATGGAAACTGTTCAACTGTATGATATCGACGCGGTTCATTTTGATGATTATTTTTATCCGTACAAAGTGGCGGGTGTAGACTTCCCGGATCAGCAAGCTTATGAGCAATACGGTGCTGGCTTTAGCAGCAAAGAAGAATGGCGCCGCAACAACGTAAATACATTTATTGAGCAGTTGTCCGTTAAGATTAAACAGACGAAGCCTTATGTCAAGTTTGGTATTAGTCCTTTCGGAGTATGGCGCAATAAGTCTACTGACCCTGAAGGGTCGGATACGAGCGCTGGCGTTCAAACTTACGATGATCTATATGCGGATACACGACTCTGGGTTCGCAAGGGCTGGATTGATTATGTAACTCCGCAGATCTATTGGAGCTTTGGCTTTACACCTGCGGCTTATGAAAAGGTGCTTGACTGGTGGACAAAAGAAACACACGGAACAAGAACCCAATTGTATGTCGGTCATGCTATCTACAAGGTAGGGACGACTGGTGATCCAGCTTGGCTGAAGCCGGATGAAATACCGAATCAAGTTAACTATTTGCGCAGCGGCAAGATGGCGGAAGGCAGTATATATTTTAGTACAAAAGATGTGTTAGCTAATCCTTTAGGCGCAACGGATCGATTAAAGCAGGAGCTTTATCAGACGAAAGCATTAGTTCCAGAGATGCCGTGGTTGAATGTGGCACCGCCGGTTGCACCTAAGATGCTGACTGCGTTAGTAGATCATCAAGGGGTACAGCTTACTTGGAATGGTGACCTGCGTGACAACAATACCTACTACGTCATTTATCGAGCAGAAGGGAACGAAGCTCCTGACATTACGAATCCAGCCTTCATATTGGATACAGTGAGACCGAAAGCTAAGCAGTTGAATCCAATCATCACCTATAAGGATACGGCTGCTGAGCGAGGTAAAGTCTATACTTATGTAATAACAGCTGCTAATCGCGTGCATCAGGAGAGTAAACCAACACCAGGCGCTACGATTATGAATGAAAAGATCGTTAAGCTCGTACTGAAAGGTAAGGGAAGTATGAAGCTTGGTGAAACACAGCAATTATCTGTAGTCGGCATAACCAACAGCGGCGCTGAAGTTCCAATGGACGATGTTGTATCCTTCCATACAGGTGAGAATAAAGTGGTCGACATCGATAAAAATGGCGTAGTTACCGCGCTGAAGAAAGGAACTTCCGCCATCATGGCCAGATATGGAGTGATGGTATCACACCCACTGATTGTTAAGGTAAGCGATAAGTAGAATGTTTAATATTGAGGAAGCTTCACTCTCATATGAGGGTGAAGCTTTCATTTTTTGATGAGATCGGGGTAGAAGAACTACTATTGTTTACATAATATATGTTATGTTCTTTTGGGAGTTAGAGAAGGTTGAAATTGAGGTTAGATATTGGATCATGACGTTTGTCAGGAAACGGTTAAAGCCTATAACATATTAAAAGGAATTCAAAACTTCAAAATAGAAATAGTTATAGCCCACATAGTGGCACGTGAGATAAGTATAAATGAATGGAAGTGGTAACATGCAAAAGGTTATTCTTCTTGTGGAGGACGATCGAGAAATTAGTCAACTGGTGACGAGTCACCTAAAACAGGAGAATTATAAGATACTTGCGGCATTTGATGGGGAAGAGGCATTGGCTCTATTTGAAAATAATAAGATAGATTTAATCTTGCTGGATTTAATGCTTCCCAAGCTAAGCGGAATGGAGCTGCTTAAAAAGATAAGAGCAACAAGCTTGACTCCCGTACTGATTCTTTCCGCTAAAGGAAGCGATCTCGATAAGGCGTTAGGTCTTGGCTTTGGTGCAGATGATTATGTCAGCAAGCCCTTTTCAATGATTGAGCTTGTAGCTAGAGTCAATGCCGTCATTCGCAGGGCCACACAATATGTTCCTGCAGTGGAACAGCCTGCTTCACACAAAATTCAATTTAAAGATCTCACCCTTGACTTGGAATCCTTTACCGTGCAAGTTCAGGATAAGACCGTACAGCTTACATCAAAGGAATTTCATATTTTGAAGCTCTTTCTTACCAATCAAAGCAGAGTATTTACAAAGGAACAAATATTTCATTTTATATGGGAAGAGGACTATTACGGCAATGAAAATGTGATTAATGTTCATATTAGGAGACTTCGGGAAAAAATCGAAGCAGATCCCTCAAATCCGGAATACATTCGAACAATATGGGGAATCGGCTATAAATTAGGTGATTAGCGTATGGTCATTAGTTTAGTTATTCTCATTGTCATTCTGCTTATCGTGATTGGATTCCAGTATCATTCGAAGAGAACAGTGGATAAACAACTTAACGAAATACTGAACAAGCTATCGGATATTGTTGATCATCATTCAACTGAAAAGATATTAATGCCAACCGATCAGAAAACGATTAGACTCTTCCTCATTCAAATCAATCGCCTGTTAGATCTCAATCAAAAGGTCATTGCTGACTATGCGAGATCGAAAGATAGCTTAAGGAAAATGATGTCCAACATGTCGCACGATCTGAAAACACCATTAACAGTCATTTTAGGCTATGTGGAACAATTAAAATTAGGTCATGGTATGAGTGAGGAAGAACGGAGCGATGTAACTTTCCGCCTTCACCATAAGACAGTTAGTGTCATTACGCTGCTGAATCAATTCTTCGATCTTGTGAAACTGGAATCTGATGATTTTATTCTCCCTTTGAGTAAAATCTGTATCAATGAAGTTTGCAGAAAGAATGTGCTCGAATATTATGCACTTTTGCAATCTAATAACCTGAATGTAGAAATTAACATCCCTGAGTTGAATTATTTTATTCTTGGAAATGAAGAAGCGTTAAATCGGGTCTTAAGCAATCTAATCTCTAATGCGATTCGCTATGGAAGTGATGGAGGAGTGTTTGGTTTAACGATCAGGGAAAATGGTGACTCTATCGCCATTGATATCTGGGACAAAGGCAAAGGGATAGATGAGATCCATCAAGATCGGGTGTTTGAAAGATTATATACATTAGACGATGCCAGAAATCCGGATTTTCAAGGAAGCGGACTGGGACTGAGTATAACGAAACACTTAACGGAAGCCATGAAAGGTTCGATCTATTTAAAAAGCAGGCCTTATGAGAAAACTGTTTTTACTTGCATGTTTAACCGAATCTCGTATTAATCGATTACAAGAGGGTGACCGTGGGAAACATCCTCTTTTTTCATGTTACATGTTCCAAACTTAAGAAATTTGTAAGGATTGAGAAAGAAATAAGAAAATACTGATCTGTATGATTAAAGTACAGAGAGGAGGAGACCGGATGAATTATGTTGTGAAGACAGCCGGACTCACTAAACGAGTTAAGGGTAAGGATCTCGTAACAGATATTAATCTTCATATTCGAAAAGGTGAAATTTACGGGTTGCTTGGGCAAAATGGTGCTGGTAAAACGACCATTATGAAAATGCTCGCAGGAATTACGAAGCCAACAAGCGGTGAAATCCAATTATTTGATCAAACGCTGACAGAGCGCTCCAAGTCAGTTCTAAAGAGAGTAGGCAGTATCATCGAATATCCGATTTTGTTCGAACATTTAACAGCATTAGATAATTTAAAGCTTCACTGCGAATATTTGGGATATTACGATGAAAAAGGGATGAAGCATGCACTAGATATGGTTCATTTAAGAGGAATTGAGAATAAAAAGGTAAAAGAATTTTCTCTTGGAATGAAGCAGCGGCTTGGTCTGGCACGAGCAATCGTAGTAAAGCCTGAACTCATTATCCTGGATGAACCGACAAATGGTCTAGATCCGATTGGTATAAAGGATATTCGAGATCTAATCTTGATGCTTAACAAGGAATATGGGATTACCTTTCTTCTATCCAGCCATATATTAGGTGAAATGGAGCAGGTTGCGGACAGAATTGGCGTTATAAAGAATGGATCGCTTGTAGATGAGGTATCCTTGGAAGAAATACGAAATCAGCATACAGATTATATCGAGCTACTGACGACGAATGTGGAAAAAACCGTGTATTTACTTGAGAAAGAGCTTTGTATAACCAATATGAAAATGATCCAAGGGAACAGAATTCGAATCTACGATTTGTCACATACTCAACATGACATTTCCAAATTGTTAATTGTGAATGATATCGGATTAGAAGAGATCCAGAAGCATTCCAGTTCATTGGAGGACTATTTTTATAGGCAAATCAATGGGGGTGGGATGAATGACTAAATTGATTCGATTGGAATGGAGTAAACTAAACCAATTAAACGTTTGGATGGAATTACTCATTTACATGCTTGTGCTTATGTTTTTGCCTATATTTTTTATTAAGCAGGTTATACCTGCCTTTGGCCAAAGTTATGCTGCAGCCATTGAATTAAACGGATTTATTCAAATGGGCTATGTGTTGTTTGGTGGATCGTTAATCAATCATGTCTTTATTGAAGATTATAAGAACAAGACCATCTCGCTTTCTTTCGGATATCCGATCAGCCGACAAAAGCTGTTTACTGCAAAAATACTGTTCATCGCTATCTTTGTCTTTTTTGCCACCGTCATTTCATTTATCTTATCTGGATTGGTAACGTATATGGTGGATCAGGTTTATCCCATTATTAATGGAGATCCGACAATTCAAGATATGTTGAAGTTTTTGAACACTATGGTGATTTACTCGATTATGACGACTCTAACTAGTTTCATTCCGCTCTTTTACTTTGGAATATGGAAAAGGGCAGTTGTGCCAACCATCATATGTTCTCTCTTTGCCATGCAATTGCCCAATTTTTCAACCTTTATCAATGTCAAACCTGATGTTGTCGTCATCATACTGAGTATATTAGGGGCATTAAGCATATTTCTTTCGATAAAGACTACGGAAAGAATAAGTGAGATATAGAAGATAAGGTACTGCTATATATTAGTAAGTGAGAAAGGGGATAGAAACACCCTGAGGAGAAATCATCCCAGGGTGTTTTGATTTATTTAGTTTGAAATTAGGCAATAGTTAGAATTATGATATTTGCGTAAAAATGAATAATTCAAGAAATGCTTTAAGATTCATATTAGCCAATATGGATATGGGATTGATGAAGATCTTAGCCATATTGAAATCAATTTAAAAAGGATCAAAGAATAAAGTAAATATCATGAACTTGCTTATACAGATGGTGAAAGATTAACTCTGAACTAAATTCATAAACTTGCACACATAAATACGAATTAATATGGCTAGTTTGAGGTGAATGTAATATAAGTTCAGAAAATATGTAATTGGACAAATTAAGGACAGATCGTTATGGTTCAGACTTATTCCGTTAATACTCTTTCACAAAACCCGTATTTTATACATATGTCTGTAAAACGTTATTAAGACATATACATCCTAGTCTCTCGTATGATGTGTCACATTATAGATACGTTAATTATTTGAAAAATTATAAGTTTGTGCAAATATATGATGTGTCACATTATATGATCAAATATTTTGAACCTTATCTCCCTCCAAGTTTTTTAACTGAATTAGATCTAAATATATCCTCACTCAAAGAAGTTTAAAAAGAATCCATAGCTATGAAATTCGACTTTCCCTGATATTTTACTGTGTCTCTGATGAATTTTTTGATTAAATCGATTATCGACTTGGATCTCAATTCTGATTGGTTTAATATTCGGTGTCGTCACCTTTCTTCTTTGCGGAGCCACTGCTTCAACTCATGGGAGCTGAACCATCGGTTATTGCTGATGGAGCCCTGCCCTCTACTTCCGAATTGTTGCTGTACCTTCCGTATTCATTTCACTAATGACGTTATTCGGAAGCATCCTACGAGCATCTGGGGACACAAAGACACCGATGAAAGTTGGTTTATGGATCAACTTCATACATATTGGTATTGTTTATGTACTGATATTTGGTTTTCTATTTATCCCTGCCATGGGGATCGCTGGTGCAGCTTGGGCAACAGTGATTATTCGTATTATCGGTACGATTGCATTGTATCGGGCGGTACGTAAATCCAAACTTTCGATTCATCTTTGGAAAGGACATTCCAGAGAGTTTACCAGACCTCTTCTAGAGTTATCCGTCCCTGCTGCCATTGAGCGACTGATCATGCGTTTTGGTCAAGTACTCTACTTCGGATTAATCGTTCGTATCGGAACAGATGTATATGCAGCCCACACGATTGCTGGTAACATCGAGATCTTCTCCTACATGCCTGGTTATGGTCTGGCAGTTGCCTCTACAACACTTGTAGAACAGCATATGGGGGCTGGAAAGCCTCAGGATGCCTATCGCTATGGATTCCTCACTGCTGTTGTCGCAGTGGGCTTTATGTCGCTTGTAGGGATCTTATTGTTCTTCTTCTCTCCTATCGCAGCTGCATGGTTTACCGATGAAAGCAGTGTCATTGAAATGATCATCACTGCTCTGCGGATTGATACCTTTGCACAGCCTTTTTTAGCGATCAGTTTGGTTATTTCGGGAGCGTTGCAAGGGCTTGGAGACACAAAAAGCCCAATGTACAGTACTACTATTGGGATGTGGTTGATACGAATTGTCGGGGTATATGTATTCTGTCTGTACTTTGATATGGGGATTGCTGGAGTATAGTTGTCTATCCTAATTGACTTGTTCATGAGAGCGGTGTACTTATCTATTCGTTTCCGAAATAAGTTTAGAAATAATCACAATCAAAAGATTACCCTAACGCAATAACTCTTGAAGCATAGTAAAAGGAGCCCTAAAACTAAGAGGGCTTCTTTTGCTATTGTAAGGTGAAAATAAAGCCTTAGACTGAATGTGTTTATTCCACGCAGCTTTTCGAATCACAAAACCATCAGACTCCGTAAAATATGTATTAGACAGACCCTAGAAATTGAAACAGCGACAGCCATGGACGAGAAAATAAAGTCCTAGACTGTCACTGTTTCATTGAGTATTTTGTCCGATATTTTGACCAATCGCCCCTACCATTTTATTAAAGACATCTTCCCAATCTAGATTTACATTTTCAATAGTATAGGTTGGGAACGGAAGCGTATCAAGCAATCTCAATTCGATCCGCTTGCGGTTTTCCATAAATCTAATATTTTGTTCCGTGGCAAAATGGGGTTTTGAACGGATAGAAGATATCCAAACCTGCTGATCTCGCACACTTGGCTGAGTTAAATAAATCAATACTGGATGCATGGCCGCAATCTGATCGGCGATTCCATGAATGTGTTGCTCAATTTGGCAATCAACAGCTTGATAATGACGTAGCAAATCATGAATCTGATGCTGAAAGAACACTGCTTCGAGTACACATATCTTCTCTGAAGTGCTAGCAAGCTCAGCGAAACGTGCCCATTGCCGCTGGATCGAATAAGTAAACTCCGACAGCGTGGCTATGGGCGAATCCGTCCAGCATAGTTCGTGAGACTTTAGCTCAGTATAGAGCGCATTCAACTCGGTGAATTCCTTGACCTCACGATAAGGAAGCAAGTAACTGCTACTATCCTTTATAGCACGTGAGCGAATTTCGTTAGCTGAGTTCGGATAACGCTCCAGAAGTTCCTTATATTCCTCTTCCCGGAAGAACGCGTGCCAATTCAAGCTCGCCGGATGCCCCTCGGCACCTTCATCATAAAAACTGGATGAAATGCCTTGTTGTACGAGATAGTGATGCAATCGTTCCGCTAACGTCGATTTGCCCGTTCCACACAATCCTTCAACCAAGATCAACTTGCAATCTTTTCGCATATGATTTACTCCTAACCATTAAGAAACTTTTATAACAATATGCTAATCAACAATTCCATCTATTCGATCATACATTAACTTACGCTATGCTGCCCTTAAGCTTAATAAAAACAAGGAGCAGCTGCCGCTGCAAACTGCTTCTTGTTTCGTTCAACTATCGTTCCTCGTTAGTTGAACAAAAGTATGTTATTTTACTATAAAACTGTTAATAAAGTCTCTAATAATAGGCTTTGTACCTATCTTAATTAGGGAGCGATGTAATGGTGATCAATCATCGACGGATTTCTAATAATCCAATTAATCAATGGTATTAATGAACCATTCCCCTTGATCGTTTGATCGAATAGCGTACAACATTTTTACGTCTTGAACTTGATCTGTTGTCGTATCCAAACGTCGTCCGACAACCGTAATGTGCACCTGGTTTTCGATCATTACATTCTGAACGATGCTCTCGATGTCCGTAAACCTGTACTGTAATTGTTCGCCATAATAATATTCCATAGCAAGTGCTAGTTTTTCGTTCACAAATCCAGATTGGAAAAGTGTGTGGTTATGCTCTACCAAAGCTGTAAGGTTTTTTTTGAGCACTTCAAGTGCGGGGATATCACTCTCAGGCAATTGATCCTGATATGATTTCAAATCGATAGACAGTTCTGCTTTAAAGCTAGCTTCATCCGATTGTATGGAGTCATTGTTCTGCAGCTGCTTCGTATTGTTCACTGAACTTTGGGTTGGAGTATTTCCCCCAGAGTTAGACTCTTTTTTTGGTTTTGCTTCCCCTCCACAGGCTGTCAGAAAGATCAAAGATGTCAATATGACTATTATTGCAACAGTTTTTAACATGTCATCCCACCTTTATAAGATTATGATATATAGACGCAAGAAAGTGTAGAAAAGTTTTAAGTTAAACCTTGATCGGAGGCCAAAAAAAGGGAAATCCAGGTTGGATTTCCCTTAAAGGCTTATTACGTCCAGCTCGCTCCGTTTACCGTTAAGATAAAACCAAACTAATTAAGATGAGGTGTACTCCCTATGTCATATATTCGGCACGAGAGCTTGATTAAGCTACAAAATTATTTGAAATGGAACAACAGCATCGTTTTGCAGTTATTCTCGAAACCATAGATGTAACTCCCCTTTTGTGTTAGGTAGCAAATCGGAACTTAAATGAGGACAAACCGATCAATGGAACCTCCTGATTTTAACATATAGTGCAACTTTTTCTCTGGAAGGTTGATATAATATAGTAGTTTTATCCCTCAGAAGGAGTGGAATCTATGAAAACAAAACATAGACGTAATGTTATTCTTAGTTTAGTTATTGTTTTAGTTGTTTGTTTCATTGGAATCATATGGCGTTTGTTTTGGCCACCTTCAATCTTCATAAGCGAACCAAGTACCACTCAAAATTTCTTTCGAGGTACGATTACTGATGTATTTAAAGTGGATAAAGTTGTTGACGGTAAACGGATATTGTATAGTGTTCGTTTAGATATCGAGGGTGTTGGAGGATCTATTACGAAAGATACCACAATTTATGAGATCATACACATTGAACATGAAAAAGAAACATTCATTAGCACTCGTAAAGAAGCAACCATAGATGATCTCAGAGTAGGCCAAAAAGTCGAAGTGTGGTCCAGGTTAGCAAACAATCACTTATATGAAGCTTATGAGATAACAATCATGGCGGACTCTGATTGAGCCCGCCATTTTCTCCTCGATGCTGAATAAGGGACCCGTTTGCAAAAATTTGCATTTACGCAGAACCGCTTCCATTAAGGAAGATACCTTCAAAGCAAACTCACAATGGAACAGCTTAGAAAGAATATCATACCTCGACTTACTTTTGAGGTCCTCATACTTAAGAGAAACGAGAAAATGAAAGGTTAGAAACTACACCTACTTCAAACGATGTAGAGCTGTAGAGAAATCGTTTGTTGTGTGGTCGCTGCTCGGCCCTCCACTCCCTCACTCTGCATCTGCTGTAACATGGATCAATCGGTTTTATGTCTTTAAGCACAAAATAAAAGGAATCTCTGTATTTGATCTTCGATGGCACGATATCAAAATCACCCGTGATCCCCCGCCTATAGGAACGCCCTTTTTGGTGATCTGAACGTTTTTGGTTACGGTCGGTGATACGCGCCCTTTAGAATCGGTTACGAACATATCGATAGGATAGGATTGTTCCTTATCTGTAATGAAGCTTGGATACTTGGAAACATCGATATCAATATTTGAAACCGTACCAGTAGTGAAGATTTTTGATTCGGTCCGGCTAGGGTTATAAATCTTGTACTCCTAATATTGGTGCAAATAATTGAATGACTAAAACAAACAACAAAGTAATACTCACTTTATGTTTCATTGGTTCACCGACCCATTAAAGGTCATCATTATTGTGTTTGAACCTTTTGTTGCATTAGCCCCAAACATACGTAGAACTGAGTTTTCTTTTCTGTCATACTTTCCATAAAAAACCCACTCTTCTGTAAGATTTTTAGTAGTATAGGGGTTGTCCTCATTATCCCTAGGGTTTCGATATCCAAACTTCTGAGACAAACCTTTAACTTCCGGATGCCCTTGTGATCCCAACTTTATACTACTGAAAGTAAAGTATGTTGATTCAGAATAAGTAGGTGTCAGGTCAGTTACAGCAACTGCTAAGCCCTCAGATTCAAAAACTGACTGATTAACCCTTTTATTTTTATCACCAATGAACTTATTAAAATAAATGCTCTTATAATGTCCTTTCTGGTGGTTAATTACGTACAGCCGCTTGACGTTAGCATTGTACCTTGTGTGATCTATCTCTAATGGATCATTAACTAAATTTCTACTAAGCCTGTACTCTGGCTCTACAACTGAAATGTTAGATCCCGTTTCGGCTACAGCTTTCAATTCCTTCAATGCCATAAACTCTTCAGGATTTTTCTCTTTCGCATCTTTCAATCTAAGCAGCATCACCGTAGCTTCCGCTCTTGTCGCATTCTTATCCAATCCAAAAGAATCATCCGGGTATCCTCCGACAATACCGCTGCCGAAAGCTAGTCCCACTAGCGGCACATCCGCAGCCTTGATCTTCTTCCAATCCGTAACTGGAATATCTCCGTTATACAATCCTTTGAAGCTTTCTATATATAATTCATAGTCTGCTTGTAATGCCAGGCTTCTACCGATCATCTTGGCCATTTCAAGACGAGTAATCGCTTTAGTCGGTTCGAACTTACTACCGAACTCACTCGAAACAATGATATCAGCTTGTACCGCAGATGAAATAGCTCCTTCAGCCCAATTTCCTGAAATGTCCTTAAATGCTGTAGACTCACCAGATGCAGGTAATTCAAGCAAACGAGAAAGAATCGTCGTAAACTCTGCCCTAGTGATAGTTGCATTAGGTCTAAAGGTCCCATCCTCATAGCCTGAAAGCAACTGTTCCTCAGATGCTTGCGAGATTGCTTGTTTCGCCCAGTGCTTCTCCACGTCTTTGAACGAAACATTTGATTCAGCAGCGTATCCAACTTGAGCAGTAGACATAAAAATCGCAATCGAGAACATTGCAATCCATTTCTTTATGTAACAGTACCCCTTTCAGATGTTAGTTGGCGGCCGGTGTGCTTGCCGCTTGGCACAAGTGATCCACGTCGATCAGCATCCTGCGATACTTCGCGCTTAGTTCAACTAGAGGCTCCGCAAAGCGCAAAAGCGCTGCCGAGTCGTTTAAAACTTTGGATTGACCGCTTTGGGGTTGCATCCAAGTATTTGCAACATTATCTGGCTTGGTTCCGTTACTTAGATAACAAGGAATATGAGAACATAACATCGAATAAGAAAAATATGTTAGTTGATTCATGCCTACATTTAGTTCATGTAACAAATAAGTCATTACAAATTGTGAAAACGGAGGTGTGAAGATGTTATTTACGCTTGTCTGTCTCATTTTTATTATTATCTCAATATTTACGATTAAAAGAGTGGGGATTTCTAACCCATATTCTAAAGGTTTCGCCCTCGCAATTGTTTTATCCATTGTAGCTGTTGTTTGTCTTGCTCAAAACTATACTCAAAGCCTAATCCCGGAAGCAGACGATAGAATTGGAATTTCAAATCAAGTTGCGTACTCGATTATTGGTGAGGACGGCTGGTCTCAGGATAAGTTTCGAGATATTTTTGATAAATCTATTTATCTCACCCTCATTTTGATTGTTGCATACCCTGTGGTTCTTATAGTTGAGACAAAATTAAAGAAGAAAGTAACTTCGGGAGCGTAGCCCCCTCTTTTCGAGCATAAATCATCAATTAAGTTTAACTAAGCCAAATAATAAAACAAATGTTTTTCAATCACTAAAACTCATAAAGTGCACAGAGCTTAAAAACTCTGCGCACTTTTACTTTATAAAATTTCATGTTATTCAATCTACAAATTACCAAGAGGAGGTGCAATTATGAATATCATAGTTGTTATCTTTCTAATTATTAATACAGCATTATTACTTCATATTAATTCTAAAATCCCCCCACGAGATCATATTAAGGAAGCCTTAGAGCGAGACCAAAAAATCAGAGATGAAAAAGAACGAGAGCGCAAAGATCACTAAAGTAAAATTAATTGACAAGCCTAAACGAATGAATATTACGTCTTTGTCCTGTTAGTAATGATATAGTAAAAAAGTCAACCCGAAAAACACGCCTCAGGCCGGCTGTTCACGCAGTCGGCTTTATCATTTTCAACATCAATTGCTGATGTTCTAAGATGAGCTTGTCCAGCTTATCAGAAATAGCTAAGAGGTTTGAGCTTACACCATCATCAAGCGTCTGTACCATATAAAGTTTGTTACGAACTAGTTCAATGCGTTCAGTCAGCTGCTCCAATTATCCAATTGTCACTCAATTAACCCTCCTCACTAGCGAATACCTTATCAGCAACTGCTTTGAATAGCTCATCAATCGTAAGCCCATCATATAGCGCTTTGAAAATGGTCTTAGAATCAAATAACTCCTGAAGTCAGAGTAACTCTAAAATCTGCTCTGGGGTCTTACCTTCAGTAACTTTAAGTAGCTGATCCTGCTTTTTCGGAAAAGGGATGATATTAACTGTGCCTGATCTATAATCACATTCAGCGATCCAATCTGTTCTTTCTCTCCTCTTAATTCACCTGGCGCAGCCGGGAACTACCATTCGCATTCGTGCTCTCGGATCCTACCTATATGCTTGAGGCTTCCTGAGAGATCTGGAAGCCCACAATTTCCGGTAACGATCTAGAAAAGAGCTAGATACTTCGATAGATCTTAGCTGTTTTCCCTTGAAGAACGAATGCAATATGGATTATGCATGGAACTCTTCTGTTTATATTTCGTAAACAGTATTTATTACAATTATTTATAAGTAGAAGGTGATCTGAATGGTTTACTTTTTCGTATTCTTCGCAGGCTTATTATTATTGTTTTTCCCAAGTATCTGGTGGTTGATTTCTCATGGTTTTGCTTCCAATGGTGATGAAGAACCATCAGATCTTTTTATCCTAAATGCCCGTATTGGTGGAACAATATGTACTCTAATTGGACTATTAGGTATTTTAACATTAATATTCGGGTGAGACACTTAACCATTAAGCATGTGGGATTCTGAACTGCAATTCATTCATAACTAATAATTTTTGTACAATTTAATTGCAATTCTTACTTTGAGGCCTACGACGGCCTCATTGGTTCTGAGCCAGCCGCGGGTGGCTTGAGTAGCTACATTCCGTACGATGTCGGGCCCCAGACCTACGATCAACCCCAGCGAGGCAGCTGCAGCTAAATCTTTATTTTATTTGTTCACCTAGAATATAATCTGCCGCTTTCTGCGCCTACTCTCCCGCCTTGATAAGTAATGTATTATACAGAGACTTAGTTAAGCGATAGGCTGAAATATTTCCTGTTGCTGCAGCTCAATAAGTACAGTTGCACCCTACTTTCATTTCATGTATTAAACCAATCTTATTATTGTAAAATGAGCAACTGTTTAATGCGATCGATCGGATATACCTCCCACGTGATTTCATACTTGGATTCGTACGTTATCAGCGTGACGAACCTATCATCTACCCCAAAGATCACCCCAATTGCATAGCCTCCATCCTCTTTCGTGATATGAACCAGTTTCTCCATAGCTTCATTTAATTGCTGCAACATTTGCATCGTCTCCTTTCGTGAAAAACAAAAGCACCCTAACAGACCTTTCGGCCCATTAGGGTGCTTCCCTTTTTCCGTACATATGTGATTGCTTGAAGTTTATTAGAAATAGAAGATACTGTAAACACTGTTCTAAGAAAAATCAACCTCTAGCATGGATATGTCCGTAACAGCATCTAATCGAATGTTCATGGGGCGGTCTGAAGCATCAACATGCAGCATTCTTTCAATAGTTACCTTCGTAATGATCCCAACAATTGAATTCATTCGCTTCTTCTCATAGTATGTCAATCTTACTGTTCGGTTGTCTTGAATAGCTTCCGAAATCACCCTCTGCAGCTCATCTAATTTCTGTTCATCGAGATCCGGTTTAATAATGTTATGTTGCTCTTCGAAAATTCGGGCCAGTACTTTCTTATGCTCTGGAATATAAAAGCCAGCCCATTTAATTCTTCCTCCCGAATCCCTTTTGTGCTATGGCATTCCGGGATAACTCAGGCTTATAACATGGAGATGTAAGGTCAATACCGTGCGCATGGTAATAAAGCTGCTCTCCCATGATCCCGTATTTCTTCTTTATTAATGCGACTGGTGTTCGTAAGAAAAGTTGCTGGTCTTATGCCGGCAGCCTCTTCTGGTGATTTTTCAACTATCGTCTCCGTTAGTTCAACGAGGTTATTTATCGGGTATTTACTCCAAATCTGACCGCATCCTTTACAATCGATACCAGGTAACCCATAAGGATGATCACCATAACCATTTATATATTCTTCCTGCACTATACTTTGATATTGAGGATGATCAATTATCCAAAATTTCATGGTATCCATAACCCATTGATCAAAAATGCCGAGAAGTAGCACATTAGACACCTACCTCTTATTCCGTTTTTCTCCCTTTACTACAGTAATTAAAAAGGACTATTCGCTCGGAATTAATTCATATAAGGCACGAACATCACAACCGATGGAATCGGCGATCGATATGGCAATTTTAAGTGGCATCACTCTTTTGTTTTCAATAAAGTCGTAAACTCGTTCCGGTTTAAAAAGCAACTCTCTTGCCAGCGATTCCGCTGACTTTCCGGATTCCATCAATCGTTCATTCAGTAAGCAACGTCCAAGTTCAAATTTCAAGAAGCGATGACCTCCCGCGTAAGATAATATTTATCCTAAGCGTTGTCTATTGCCAGCATAAGTATACTTTATAAAGGGAGCCATAACGATGAAGTTCCCCATGTTTCTGTCCAATTTGTTGGGCGAGTTCCATCGCCGCGCTATCGTGTCCCGTTAGCTCAATAGTCTTATGTTTTAATTAGAGTCGCTGCTTATAGTTGTGAGGCTTGCCGAACACCTAATGCAGTGACGTCCCGACGGGCTTAGGGGGCTGGATGTGGTCACTCGCTTCTCAGAGTGACCCGAAGCGTCAATATGGTGTTAGTCGAAGGAAGTTCTGGAAGCAGCCATTGCATTTAACGCGTTCTCAAAAAAGCTATATACTTCATCTGCAATTCCCAGAAACTCTTCAACAAGTACATTATTACTATCCAAGTAACAAGCATACAGATAATCAACTAAAGCGGAGTCAATCTCACAATAGTTTAATATGGCATTCTTCATCATAATAATGTCATCTTGCCATACACCTGTATCTTCTAAAACCAAAGAGTATAATGCACGAATTAATCTCTTAGAGTAACCTTTAATATATCTATTCTTCATTGTGTTATCACTAGCATTAGAAAGTAAACTATGTCTACGATCTACTTCCTTCTTGGTCTCTGTATTTAAGTCTAAAATGAACTCTGGAGAAATAATTATCGGTGGTACTTTTTCACCAACGTCATGACCATATATGCAAACACAAATTATCTTTACCCAAAAACCCCAATCATTTGGTTTACTTAATACATCGTCAATCGAGCAAATTGTCGTATCAATCTTAGTTAATACTGGATATTCTCCCAAAAGCCTGTCTTTAATATTTGACAATCTTTCGTAATCAATATCTTTGGGATTTACACATACAATAGTAAAGTCTGCATCTGACTTAAAAGGTTTAGCAGTTCCTTTTGGAATCGAGCCACACATATAAATGCTATGAATCTTACCTTTAAATTCGGTAAGTATATTATCTATATACTTATCAACAAAATCCTTATATTCACTTTGTATTACAATTCTTTTTATAACTTTTTCTAATATCATATAGACTCCTCCCAAAATAAAAAACGCCCCAAAGCCAAATGCTCTGGGACGATATTAATCGCGGTACCACCCAGGTTGCTGTATTTTCACACAGCCACCTTAATTGACTATAACGGGTCAAACCGATGGGTATTAGCCATACTCTGGAACTGGCATTTTCAATCAGTACTCTAGGGTTTTCTCAGTCATGAAACCCTTTCCTGTGAAGAGTTTAATGATTTACTTTTGTTCCATCATTGATTTACGGATGTTGGTTAAATATTACTCTTTCCCGTCACCTTAGTCAAGAACTTGCTCAAGATAACTGCCCGTTAGCTTAATGACTTCCGTCAGTCTAAAACTTTATTTTCATCAGACAGCTATGTTTATACTAGTTGTCATTTATACTGTTCAAACTCATTCTTAAACCATCGCTTATTCTGCTCTGCGATGTACTGCTCCGCATTTACAAGCAACAAGATTAATTCACCCTTACTTAATCTAGCGTAACGTTTCATTACACTCTCGATATTTCGATCTAATTTTATATTTCTGAAGTGAGAAGTACCACTGGCTATTAAGTTCATATTTTTCGACTTAACAACACTTCCTTTAGATTTGCAATGCTTATGGTAATATTGATTAAGTTGTTCATTGGATTTGATCGTGTTCGCATGTATACCTTTGCCATCAGGATCAATTTCTTTTGATCTTAACGATACAGACCGATAAGAAACACTCTTTCCATCACTAAGAAGAGAGTCGATTGCTCGGAAACCCAACTCGATTGATCTAAGCTTCCGTTTATTATAATAATCCGATAACCACTCTGGATTACTTGTATTTATTGATTCGGATTTGTGGTTGGAAGATTTCGTCTGTTTGACATTTTTCAACGAGTTCGATCTCCTTTAGCTCGTGTCTGGCTCGGTTCTTTGATATTTTCATTTTTCTTGCTTCTAAAGTTAAACCGAGCTTTTCAAATTGCTTTTCGCTTTCATCTGCCCATTTATAATAAGCGGTAATCTCATCTTTAAATTCAGGTCTTGGAACCTTGGCTGCACAACCGACGCATGCCATTTTAGTTGGACACACTGAATCAATCGTACATATTCCCCCAACCACCTTTGATAGAGTTCCCACCTTCTCACGATAGTCTTCATAAATCTCTTTCAGTTCGGTTGGACTACGAAGTATCCCCTTCTGAATATCAATGTAGGATGCCCAGTTCTCATGTATCCCCTTAACTGAATCAGAAATCTGTGTAGTCGTAGGCTGTGAATAGTAATTTGTTACTTCGATATCTTTTTGATGTAACAGAGTCTTCACAATATCAACAGGCAACTTTTCAGTCTGAACAGCATGCGTCGCAAAAGCATGCCTTAATAAATGTGCTCCTATAATGACTTGTGAGCCCTCCGCTGACTGAATAATTATGCCGTGTAATAAGAAACGTAGGATCGAATTTAGTGTATGCACATGGATATGCCGTGACCGATATTGGAAAATGTATTTTCTAGGCTCCATTAAATGTTTTCTGCTGTCCACTTTGAAATCCACATCTGGTATTTGATCTGAATTGTACGATTCTTTTAACACCTTCACGATCGTTGTCATGAATTTAAATACTTCTTCAGGAATGTAAAAATTCTCAGGTTCTTCTCTTCCCTTAGGAATTAAGCGAAGCACATAATTGGCTTGTGGTGGACTCACATTCTTGTCCACCACAACCACACAGCAATCTTTGTCATAACTGATTTGAAGTACTTCGTTGATTCGAGCTCCCGATGAAGTAATAATATCAAGTGCAAATCTCGCAAACATACATGCAATAAAAATTGGTTCGATGTTGATTAACAATCTATTTGTTCTTCGTTGACGACTGGTGATCGAGAACCCTTGAGTCAACAATCCTGAGTTTCTAGAAAAAAATGGAGTATTTGGAGTAGATGTATCCTCTTCTTCGTAACCCCATTGTTTTAAATACTCTAATATTTTTGCACGATCCTTTACTTTAGTATGATTGGCTTCCCAATTTCCCACAATCCGCATTTTTAGAATATCTAGAAACCATGGCCCTTCACCCTGCGAACCGTCATCAAGATTTTCTGCACCTATATATTCAACGAAATATTCGTCTACATTATAAATATCAAACGACTCAGTTGTTTCAAATGCATCGTAATCAAAGCTAGAGATATTCCAAAGTTTAAAAAACCATCGTTCATTGGCATACTCCGACTCTTCATAAGAAAATTCGACAGGCAGAGATAACCCTTCGCTTTTAACACGTCCGAGAGTCTCTCTATACGCTTCTCTTATTCTACTGATCTGATTCCATCTAAGATGTCCTTCTGCTCGTATCTCAGGCAATAGAGGGGTTACAGCTGACGTGTCTTCTTTACGTTTACTTTTCGCACTGTTTATTGCTTTGGTGCGAACGTTAAAATCACGATTATCGTAAGGTATGTGTGGGAGCATATACTTCGCTAAGGATCGTTGTTGCTCCTCTGAAAATTGTGTTTTAAACCACTTCTGTAAGTTGAACAAAAAAGTATTGTAATGTGTTATAAAACCCTGTCTTTGACGATCTGAATGATCTTTTAAAACTTGTCCCGTCACATATTGTTCTACATGATATGGACGTAATTCTTCGATACTTGATAATTTGAAACAATCAAATAAGTCTCGGATCCTAGCGTTTAGTGAACTGAATATGTTCATAATGGACTGTGGTGTAAGATTACGATCAGTTACGCACATCACTCCAAATGCGAGATGATTACCCCAAACATGACAAACAACATGCTTGCTCAAATATCTAATGTTTTTCTCTTCAACCTGATCCAGATAAAATTGTCCTTGTGAACCTTGTAGGAACAACAACTCTTCAGGTAATTTGTCGTGTAATAACTTATACCATTGCTTTCGTTTGACACTTTTCAGTTGTTCTATATCAACTGACATCCCTAATCCATCCCTTCATAAAACTCACTGAGCCAATCTGGGGTTTCAATGTTAACGTTATTGACTGTATCCTGTGGCGATTTAGTTCTCTGTTTTTCTCGCTTTCTATTTGACTTCAAGTATTCTTTTTCCCGATCGTTATAGTTTTTTTGAAGCTTCTCATGAAGATCTTTGAATTTCTGTTCGTCATAATAGTGCTCGTATACATTTAACGTCTCAGGGTCTCGCCATTTCATATATTCGATTAGCTGCTTCTTCTTTTCTTCGATTTGAGCAGGGGTTTCTGAGTTCTCATAAATACCTCTTAACATCGAGGTTACAAACCAATGCCTAGCTTTATGTGGGTTTAGTTTTATTCCAGCTGCCTTCACAATTCGAGACCAGTTTGAATAGAAGGCTGTGTACGAATAAGGAGTGCCTCGTTTTGACAAAAACAATAGTTCGTCATCAGACAAGTCATTAAATTTGTCTAAACTTTTAGCGGATAATCTACGTTCTGTATTAACATACCGAATCAATAATTTCAAAGTCTCTGGAGATATCCGAATGAACTTTATCCTTCTCTTGTAACTTCCTTTATTCGTTGCAGCAAACTCATGTTGATCCGATCGAGTTCGATAGTCGCCCATAGTTATTTCTAATATCTCTGATATTCTCGCTCCTGTTTCAAACATGAATCGTGTGATGACCTCATCGAGTAGACGCCAATTATGTTCTTGACCAGCTTGGTAAATTCGATAAGGTAAGTCCCAGTCACCTATGATTTCTGGTATCCATTCTTCGTTTATGATCTTAAAATAAGAGTCCGTTTGCTTTCGGTACGCCATAGGTTCCTCTGTTCCTGCTGCTTGAAACACTCTTGGTCTATTCGGTCGCACCCCTTGCTTTTCTGAGAAATTATTATCAAAATCTAGGTCTGTTAATGGATTTTCCCCCGAATATATCCCCTTTCGAATCATTGTCTTGTAAAAGTTCTTAAGTGCAGATAATAATAGCTGAACTGACTTCGAACTCTTATTCGTCAAATAGATGCCTTCGTGATTTTCACGTCCTCGTATTTTACAATGCATTTCTTGAATGAGATATTGTCGAATTGCTTCTTGAACATCGGTCGGATTGTCATCCCATGCCACGATTCTTCCCTTAGAATGACTTTTATGCTTCATCCAATAGAAGAAACGTTCTAATGTATGCAAATAGGCTATTACAGAGCTTTCATTAATTCTGTTTACATGATCATGATAGAAATCAGTCAATGGAATGAATGCAACGTTCTCATCATCAAACACCAATAACCGATATTTGCTTTCGACATCATCAGGACAATAAACATGAAAAAACGTAAACATCCCCCCAAAAAAACTCCAATAAAAAAAGACATTCTCTTTATAACAAAAAGTTTGTCTAGTATACAATGTGACACATTATATCAAATTTATGGTAATAGTAAGGTTTCGTCAACTGTTTTAGTAATTAAATATTATATAGTATTTTGTACATATGTCTATTAGTCATTTTAATCCCTCGTGGTTACTACATTGCTGCCTCTTTGTCGGATGACAAGAACATATATGGTTAAAAGACAAGAACTTTTATGGTTTGCCGATGAGCTCCCCATTATCCCCTCAATGCAACAAAGGATGTTCTTCAGATTATTGAAGAACATCCTTTGTTATTTGTCCACTTCACGACGATTGTATGTTGAAAATAAAGTCCTAGACTGTCGCTGTTCCATTAAACTAACGTGTCTCGGCGTTGCAGCTGGTGATCGCCTTTTTACTAACGTTCTCCTATAGCTCAAATAAAGCTCAGGACCTGCCTCTTTTTTACCTAAAATGATTCACCTGTTCTACCGCTTTCTCCAAAGTTGCCCACAAACCTCTCCAGTAGGACCATGCCTGAAGGTATCCCCCTAAATCATGCGGATGATAGAAAATACAGCATGCCATTCGTCTGTACAGAGCCAGCAGCACCTCCCTGTGCAAACCTGCGGTATCGACTGGATGCCAGTCCTTCAGCATTGCTGCAGCCGACTGGATTGTATCCAGGTCCAAATCGTCAGGGGTAGAACAGAACGCATAAACCAGATCATAGATCAACTCATCTTTCGCCGGAATCGGATCAATGACGCCGGTCAGACGCCCCTCATCAAACAGAAAGTTGTGCAAGCCGAAATCCCCGTGCAGCAGATATGCGGTCCGACCCTTTTTAATCTCCACCGCCTGCCTGCTCAGTTCGACCACAAACTGGTAGTCCCCCTCTCCGAGATGCTCTCCAATGACATCGCGTGCCCATTCAAAACCACTGATTGAACAGGATAGTCTCGCAGAGGGCTCTGGAGCGGAATCCCCAGGCACTTGCACATAGTGATTCAACACATCCTCCACCAGCGTACACATCCAGTCCTTTTTTTTCACGCTCCGCTCATCTGTCACACCTGGAATATAGCGATAAATCATAAACCGGTCACCCGAATCGACATAATGCAACGTGGGAAACAGCGCAACGGTTTCATAGGTCTTTAAAAAAGCCGCCTCCGCCTGGATGACGGCAGGCTTGTTCATTTTCACCACGAAGCGCGGCAACTTCGAGTCAGCATATCCGACGGACATAAGCGTGCTCACGGTTCCTCCTGTTAACGGAGTGTAGTCAAACGGAACCGGAACCAGCTCTCTGGACCGGATCTCCGCTAAAACCTCTTCTATTGTAATGTTCATGCAAACCATCCTTTCTTCTCATCTTAAACATAGGGCTATTAGCACGAAGAATACGGCGAACGTCAGCTCAAAACTGACAAACCCCAGTATATACTGTATGATGTGGGCTTTTTATTTTGTCTTCCCCCCAACGACCTATCTCATTCAGTATAACTTGCTTCTATTAAACTAAACTACCCGTTAGCTTAACGAAGTACTGGTAGTCTTACATATCATTTACTCAGCAAATCGGTTAACCATTCAAGTTCTTGTCCATTTTCGGCAAACCATACAAGTTCTTGTCTCAAGGAAAAGACAAGAACTTGTATGGATAAAAATAAAAAACCGCACAGTTTGCGGATTTCAATCGATATAAGTTTTTGTCCTTCGACATGGACTTCGCCAAGTTAGTTAGTTTTTCGTAAAGGATCTTGTCGCGAGTTGCATCGAACATATCCTGCGATGCTTTTAGGAGACGCAGTCGACGTACGATTTCACAGCCTATTAAAATGATAAGGAGAAAAATGCACATGAAGTGTGGTTTAACAAAAAAGGAGCGGGATTCCTCCCGCTCTGTTGACCTACTTCGCCATAGTTGCATCTAGATATTTTCTTCTAATAGAAAGTATGGCTTCGATAATCACGACCAGTATTAAGGACATGCCAAATAGCGGCATGATACACCCTAATATCACCATGAAAATAATGAATCCGATCGATATCTTACTCGACAGGTTGGGCGGAGCTGACAAAGAATTTTTCTTTTTACGCGTTAGCCATGTTTTAAAGCCCCAGAAAATAACAAGTAAAAACGCAATACAAACAATCAAATTCAGTAATTTATTTGGCCAGCCAAATAAATGACCTTCATGCAGAGGGATTCCCCATGTAAACCATTTCCCTAGAATGCCGTAATCTTCAAATCCGACCTTGGAAATCAACTTACCACTATATTGATCAAAATAAGCCGTGACCTCGTCATACGGACTAACATCTAAGCCTGTCACACCGGTATTGCTGCTTTTCGAGACGGTATAAACCCCTTGCTCATCATTAGGGTAGATAATGGTGTATGGCTTTGAAATGCTCTCTTTCTTCACTTCGGACATGAGCAGTTCGAGCGAAATCATTCCTTCATGAGTCATATTTTCCATATGAGCCATGCCATGATGTTCCGCATGAGATCCTCCGTTGGATGTCGGCAGTTCGTTTTTGCGGGTAGCCCAAGGAATTTCGCTCATATCAGAAGTCGGCGGCTGTTCTTTCAAGGCGGGAATTCCAATCGACGGATTATTTTGAGCTGCGGAGTAGATCATGTCTCCCATCAATGCGGACCAAGGCAAACCGGTAAAAATGATGATGATCATCGGAATGGTAATGATCGTCCCTACGAGAGCATGCCATTTCAAGTTTTTTTGCCGTTTTGTCGGATTCGGTTCCTTCTTCAGTGCTCTTCCCTTGAATGTCATATAAATACCGGAGAGTAACAGGAAGATTGCCCAACATGCTGCAAGCTCCACTAAATAATTGACGACGGTCCCCCCGACAAAGAGCGAGCTATGAATCCCTCTCATCATATTGGAGAACGTATACTTCGGATTTTGACTGCCGACAATTTGATAGTTCGAATCTAAGAACACATATTTTTGATCGCCATCTTTATTCGTCATCGTTAGGCGGGTGTTATAAGGCTCCTCTAATACGATAACTTTTGAAACGGAATAGCCGGGATAGTCTACCGTTGCCTTTTCAATCCCTTGATCGATCGTCAGTGGAGCAGTCTGGCTGCTCTGATTGAAAAATTCATTCTTGTACAACGTATTTTCGACGTTCGTATAGAACAAATATCCTATACCGCTTAATGTCAATGTAATCAATAGCGGCGTAATAAATAGTGCTGCATAAAAGTGCCATCGCCAAAAGCGACTATAATTATTTTTCTTCATCTTCCAGTTCCCTTCTTGTTTGTTCAGCCTTTTTAATTATAGCGATATAGGTTGGCGTTACAATGACTCAAAAGAGCTATTTACTAACCTGATAAGGAGACAAGCGTACACATGACGAACAAACCCAATTCTAGGAGAATCAATTTGTCAAAAAAATAATGACATTAAAAAAGGCTTCTCCAGTCACAAAATAGGAGCTGCCATTCATCATGTTATACATTATAGAAGAATATAGTCATATCAAGACATTGTCAACGAAAATAAATCTAAAATTTAAACTAAATATTATATGGTATTTTGTACATATGTATATAAAGTCAGAATCAACCTTTTACCTTATACTCTTTTATACGTTGTGTCACATTTCTTGCTGTACAGTAACGGTTTATTACATACTCATATAACATTGTCCTTCGAACTACACAAATTAGTTCGTAATTATATGTTACCGATTTCCCTATAGATACAACGAACCGACTTAATCCTGGATTGGATCTGGCGGTTCAAATGATTTCCTATTGCTTAGTTGTCACGATTTATACTTCACGAAATAATCGCCATAAAGCATAAGTTTTTTATTCAGTGGTTGATACCCTTTTTGGAGCAAAGATCTAATTCTTTCTGAAGCAATCGGTATCGCCTTTGTGAGAATTGCATTAACATCAAATACTTCATGAAAATTCTCATCAGCGATATCCAATACCTCATTAATTATAGATGGAACTTCGTGCTTACTCTTTAGATCTATTCTCAAAACACATAATGGTTAAATTCATCTTCGGCGTTTCTATGAAACATTTCGATAGTTCCTATTTTTTCATGAGTCTTATTTAAAATAATGGTCCATCTAACAAAATACTTGTGTTTATAGGAGAAATCCCAAAAATCTATTACCTTTTTCATCCTCTCGACCGTTTTATAGTGGCAATCATCCCCATTGCAATTGTCAGAATTAAATAATGGAACTGCTTTTTCATCAGAATAGCACTCAAGTAATTCTTCTGCATCTCCTTCATTTGTTTGCCTTATAGAAATTAGCATTTTTTTATAAGACGGACAATCCTCATAAACATTGATCATAAATGAAAATACCTCCAAATAGTTATTTTCTAAATATAACGTCATCAGTTACGAATGTTGGTTTAAAGCCTGTGCAATAAGATTACCAAACCTTTGAATATCAGAAACGTAATCGAACCCATTCTTTCCGCCAAAAGTCCATAGACTATTCGTCATTCGTACAACCACCGCATTGTGTTCAGGGATTACAGTACATGAACAACCCGACGCCCCTAGGATTTGGTATGTTCCTTCAGGAAGTTCTGGTCCAATTTCAGAGTTTGCAACCTTCTTGTTTTGTATCCACCAGAAATATCCTATTCTAGGCAGTTGAACAGGCAGTGAGTTAGGAGTCTTAACAGAAGTAACATCTTCGAATATAGCCGTAGGAAGAATCTGTTGCCCTTGTATAGTTCCCTTATTCAGATGCAGGTTCCCCCACAAAGCAAGTTCTCTTGCTGTTATGTAAAGATTACGATCACTACCTTCATTTGACTCGAGTCTCAATGTAGGATAAGTATTAGGATCATTTATATCACAAACCAGCGTTTCCTTTCCTTCTGTTCTCCACTCCGTTTGAGTAAATCCTAAAGGTTTAAACACTCGTTCATTAATGATTTCAGCGACAGTTTTTCCTGTAGCTGTCTTAATAATCTCAGCCAAAACCTCGGTTTTTTTCCCCTCAAATGACGTACCTTCTGCAAACTTACGTACTACTACGCTATTCCCCTGAAATTGTAACCCAGTTGTTCTTGTAACTAGGTGTCTTATTGTGGTGTTACCGAGAATGTTATGATCGTAGTTCTTTAGATAATTAATTATTGGCTCATCTAGGCTTTTTATTGCACCATCGTTTATGGCAATAGCAGCGGCAAGCCCAACATAAGTAACTCTAGTTGAATAAACATTAAATTGAGAATATTCATCGACCTTCCTAGCACCTTTATGGAAATGATGAAAACCAGAATACCATTCATGTATAATCTTGTTGTCTTTCATCACGCATATTGCAGCTGCAGAAGCAGCAATACGATCTTTGATTTGATTGGTATATTGATCCAAATCATTAAAGAGATCCATTCTATTCACCTCAAAACGGGAATGTTTGTTCTCGTTAATGATAACATTTTTGTTAAATACTGAAAAGGCAGGAAATCAATTAATCTGCCTGTTACTTCAATAAAACAAGCAGCCGATCATTCTAACCGGCTGCCTTCGTGTTCTTATTCAGCTATTGTGTCTCGTTAAAAAAGCCTATTTCACAGTAAACTCCGCAAAAGCAGTTGTCTCGTTCCAGTTCACCTGTATCGTATATGACCCAGGTTGTAAGTTCTTAAATATCTTCTTATCCTTGTATTCTTCCCCAACTTCCAAATCAATGTAGTCTTTTATGGGGACAGAATCTTCTTCAACAACCTTGTTATCTTTTAGTAGTGAATATTTTGCTCCACCAATAACAGTGATCATTTTCTCACTCTGGTTTGTGAATGTATAATTCACTATCGTGTCGGATCCTATATTATCTATTTTAACTGAACCTTTCAGCCCCGCCTCACCTACCGTGTCGTCAAGTGACTTAGAGTTTGAATGAGAGCATCCTACGATAATAATAATCATAAGGAAAGTGTAAACAACTTTCATCAGATCACCTCGATTCTTAGACGCTTAACGGGTGACAATGGTTTCACTGTTAGTTCAATCAACTGGACCCGGCTTACGGCGCTTATCACCTAGCCGGGCCCAAAAGTCCGTTTAATGCTTCATATAAGTTCCTTAGCCAATCACTTACCAACCTTTACACATGTTTTTAATGCCCGGTATTTACGGCGTCGTCGGCAAAACTACGGCTCCATTCGCCATGCCGTCAATGCCGAGAACTTCGATTTCATCGATGAATACCCAGACGTTGATCGGGAATTCGACTTTGACGTAACGGGCATACACTTTATCAGCTCCCGGATTCCCAGGCACGCCGTCTTTTGCGCCGTTCCATTTCATGAAGTCGGCCGAGACGCCATTTTGCGATGGTGTCGGGGAAATGGTTGCCAGCTTACCCCAGGATTGACCATCTGATGAAACGGAAATGACAATGTTCTTAGGGAAATAGATGCCGGGTCCCGCATCCTGAAGGAAATGGGCTTTAATTTGGCCAATCGATTTGTCTTGACCCAAATCAAATGTGATCGTGCGGCTTCGTTCCTCAGGGTAGTCGCTGCCTGCGTATCCCTGCCACTGTTCGTTACGGAAATCCGCACCGCCGAATTGGCCGTTGGTGAGCTCATTTCCGGAATCGGGATAGCCACTGTTGGTCGGCTTGGAAATCGTATAACTTTGACCAAGAACCAGGTTGCTAAGGCCCCAACCATCAGACCAAGCGTGAATGAGAACTTGTGCGTAGGAATCAAGCACCGATGCTATTCGGGCGGATATCAATCCTTGCGCTTGGACGGCTGGGTCGTGAATATGGGCTAGAAAATCCTGCATATACGTTACGGCCTCATTTGGATTGTTTTCGTCCAGGAGCTGTTTGATGATCTGCAAACGATAAGATAAGTCCTTGCCAAAAGCCGGATTGATCTCTTTCAGAGCGATATAACGATTTACTAGCTCCGCCATCGTCTCCAGAGATACATTCGTATCATTCTTTTGATAATTTTTGGTTACGAATTGATACATCATATCATATAGAATGCGATTATTCGGGTCATTGCTTCTTGCACTGTCGAGCAGCGCGACATTGCCTTGATAATAGGCTTTGTAGGCATCGTTCATATAACCGTAGTCGACGCCGCCGTTCAAATATTCGATGTAGCGGTCCCTGAATTTTGGAAACGAATTCATCCGTTCATCGAATTCCATCTCCACGCCGATGCCGTATTGCTTGACAAGATCGGTCGTATCTTTAATTCGGGACGGATCGCCCGGCTCATCGAAGAAGTAGTTCGGCTGTTGCGCTACCGCGTCGAAGCCAAGCTTCTCCCAAGCGAATATGCCTTTGCCGAAGAAATTAGGGATCCAGAAAAACTTCTGTTTTTCCTGGTGGACAAGCTGACTCGTATGTTGGATGATCTTCGTATCGTTCTCATCATAGAGGTTGGCGCTTTCAGCCATCCAATACATCCCGGCCAACTCGAGGTTGGAATAATTTTGCTCGGCCCAACGCTGTTTCACCTGATACATATACCAATCAATGGCTTTTTGCTTGTCGGCGAAAGCCGCTTCCGTGCCGACCTGATCCGGATTAAAGTTCTCCATCACACCGTCGCCGTCAACATCGCCGAACTCGCCTACCGCATCGCCCGGATTCGGAACCATCAGCACGACCTTCGTCTTGTGCTTCGGTTCGCCCAATTTTGCGCTAACCTCTTTGGTCCCTTCATTGAGCTGCCACATATCGCCTTGCGGGACGAACGTTTTGTCCAGATACCAATTCCAATCTTTAAGATTGGCATTCATGCCAAAATCCCGCTGACCGTCCTGCGTCCTAATACCGAGATAAAGTACGCCGTCGTACAACCAGTCGACCGGCTCGCCTTGCGCGTTCACGTAGCTGATGTACGGGATGATATTGTCTTTCGTCCAATCACCAGCGCCGCTATCGTAATGTCCATTGTACAGCAGCGCAAGATTGCGGATGCCTCCCGTCGCTTTGCCCGACTGCAAGTAAGCCGGCTGCTCCGGCTTCAGCTTGACGGCGTGCTGAGCTTTGCCGTCGATGCCCCAAATTTCGATTTCATCGAGAAAGGTCCATACTTGGGTCATGAACGTAACTTTTACATATCGCGTATACACGAACTCTGCATTTTTTTTCTCTTTCGGCAAGCCGTCAGCCGCAATATCCCAGACAAACGTCTGATCTGTCGGTGGCCCTGGCGACCAGAGCGGGATCGCGGTGTCTTTGTGCGATAGCGGCGCCCAATTCATGCCGTCATCCGACACGTACATGGAAACCGTATTCGGATAAAAAATACCGTTGCCCGTGTCCTGTATAAAATGCGCTTTCACGGCGTTAATCGATTTAATATCCTGTAAGTCAAATACAACTTCGCGCGTAATTCCCCGAAGGTGCCCCTGCCAGGCGCTATCCATGAAGTCCATCGATGCATACACGCCATCGGTCAATTCATTTCCGGAGTCAGGGTAACCCTCATAAGCGGCGGCAGAGAGCGAGTAGCTTAAACCCGTAGCCAAGTTTCTCGGATCTTGCGTTTCTTGCTTTGCAAATGCGTTTGAAGCAAGCGAAAATAACATAACAGCGGCTAACATGAGGGTGAATCCTGTTTTTTTGACAGAAAACATTACACAACCTCCCTACTAAACTATATTGACATTAAATCAGCCGACGATGCCGGAGCATTCGACTCTTTCAACGAAATATATTTGCAGGCATAAGTAGAAGATTACGAGCGGAATGATCACCAGCACGAAGCCCGCATTCAGCCGAATGGAGGTCGGTATAAATTCGGGCGAACTGGCAGCCAGCAAACCGGGGAAAGACGCTAACTGCATCGACAGCACCTTCGTAACTGTCAAATACATCGAAACGTAGAATGAAACTTTGTATTGTACTTCTTCTCCAATTTTCTTCTTTCTTTTTAACTCATTTCTGCAATGCCTCCTTTTTGCTTATCCTTCCGCATTTGCCAGTTGATCCGGTGATTCCTAGGTCTCGCGGAAGCGATTACATTTTCTCCCTTCGATTATAGCACCCTGCCCGTTTCTATACTTACACTATCGTACAAACTTGTTGGGTAATCGTACGACCGGAGAAGACTAGTACCTTGACCGCATGAATTTTTAGGGTATAGACATTTCAATTTTATAGTTGTAAAACTCTAAAAAAATAAATAACCGCCTTCCGTAGAACGCGGTTAATTTAAATCTGAAGATTAAAGTGTCTGTATGGCATACAGCTTAAGATCCTTAATTAGTTCATCTACTTCGAGTCTTACAGCTCTATTGATAGTATGTTTGCCGATTATTTTCATTTTCTATTGTCTCTCTTCAATCTTGGGATCAGATGATTATTCATTTAAATAAGTAACTACACGGTTCTGAATAAGCTTAGCGACAGCTTCAGTAGTTTTCTGGCCACTGAAGAATGCTTTCGTTTCTTCGGTAATAATCTTTTGGACCGTTGATTCATATCCCATATTCCTGACGGCGGGTGCTGATAGCAACTCTCGGATTGATTCGAGATCTTCAGCATTAATTTTAATGTTCCCGAACTTTGGATCCTGCAAGACTTCTTTCGATTTTATGTCTTCGATGGCTTTATCATTAATCGCTTTAGTCATCGAGAAGCCCTGTTGATCAGGGTAGGATTGCATGTCCTCGGACAATAAAAACTTCATAAACTCCCAGGCATCTCTTTGCACCTTAGAATTCGCGTTCATTGAGATTTGATTGGTTGGGATGAACGAAACACCGGATCTCTGATCGGAGGAATGCGGCTTTTGATAAACTTTACCGTTGGGATAATACAATCCAAGTCTCACAAGGTAATCGCTTGGCGATATAATTAACGAATACGTAAAACTACTGTTTTTGTTGTCTACATAATCCGAGTTCAGTACATTATCATCATACAAGGCTTTGACTTGGTTGAGCATATCCATGAATATCTGGGAGTCAAAAGATGCTTTTCCGTTGGAACCATCAATCAGTCGGGAATAATTATCCGACACAAGATTGTTGATCATCGTCTCAGGAGCGATGTTCCCCATCGCGTAGCGTTGACTGCCCTTTCCTTTCACTTGCTTGCTGATATCGGCAAAGTCGCTCCATGTCCAAGACTTATCATCGATTGCGATACCAACATTTTCGAAGGCATCCGCATCTCCATAAAGTGCTTGCAGGTCAAATTTAATTGGCAGAATGTAAGAACCACCATTCATTTTGGAGCCTTCGAGGATATTCATTTGATACTGCTTAGGATCGAACGAGGAATCTATTTGAATCCACTCGTCCAGGTTAACGAAGGCTTTTTTGTTAATGTATTTGTCAATAGGCAA
Organism: Paenibacillus sp. EB106-04-04-XG159; assembly: GCF_058791835.1. NCBI lineage: Bacteria > Bacillati > Bacillota > Bacilli > Caryophanales > Paenibacillaceae > Paenibacillus > Paenibacillus sp. EB106-04-04-XG159. Next base: position 199,410 of record NZ_JBYTDY010000007.1, read on the forward strand.
TTCGACTGTCGTAAACGCAAACAGATCCGCTCCCTTTCCTGCTAATACTTCTGTTGTCGTTTGTTTGACGTATTTTTCTACCTCGGCTTCACTCATGACACCACCGCTTCCGCTTTCAAACTCTTTGAATTGAATCGTCGTATTCGGATGGAGGTTTTCGTATTTTTCTTTGGCAAGACGATAAAAATCGTCCACGGCAAGAACGGAAATAACGATTGTCTTCGGTTTATTATCCAGCGGTTCGAGCCCTGATTTGACTGAGTTTTTGTTAGAGGTTGATTTAGATGGCGCAGTAGTCTGAGATTGCTCTTGTTTGGGTTCGGAGCATGCGGACAAACCAACTGCCATGATGAAAAGTATGATAATAGCAATATGCTTTTTCAAAATCATTCCCACTTTCTTAATTGTATGTTATGAATTCGTTTTGACTCTTACGCGCTCTCCGTCTTGGATCGGTTCGCTTCTCTCCAAGATTATCGGTGAATCGGGAAAAATGCCTCCTTTGATGACGGTTTCGTGCTGGTTGGCATCGCCTGTTTGAACATTGACTTTTCGAGCAACGGTTGTGTTACCGAGAGCTCCCTTTTTCTCTTCGACAACAAAGATGTAGCTTTCGCTGCCTTCACGGTATATAGCTTTATTGGGGACGAGAATTCCACTTTCGTCCGGAGAAGAGATACTTAGATGAATACTTGCTTGTTCCCCGCCTCGAAGTTTTTCATTATTTACGTTAATCAAAATACGTTTGTTTGTTGTCCCCTCCTCCTCATCTTGGGAATCGGTCTCACCTCCCTTAATAACACGGCTCGTCGTTTCTGTTGTATCCGCAAGTTGAATCACAGCACTCATCGTTTCCGTTGTATCCGCAAGTTGGACGTTGATATCGGTTGCCTGACCAATCCTGATATGCTTGCTAACGGAGACGGGGATTTGGAGCTGCATTTCGTACCCCTGTTTCGATGAAGCCAGTTGAATGTCGGGGCCAAGACTTGCGGATGCCATTCCCTTTATGGCGTTCACTTTTTGGACGGTTCCATCGAACGGTGCCTTTAATTCACGTTCGGAAACAAGCGCCTCATTTAAGCTGTCGAGGTTTCTTTGTTGAACTTCTAAAGTAATTTTGGCGCTTTCAAGATTCCGTTTTACGGTTCGAATTTGATTATCATCGCTGTTTCGAGAAGCTTCCATGTATTGATCCTGCAGCCCTTCAATCACAAGCTGCTGTTGCTTCAATAGTGCCAGAGCATCCAAATATTGATTCTCTGCTTCGCGGTTTGCATATACGACGAGTGTTTGTCCGTTTTTTACGATGTCCCCTTCCGCAACCATTACTTCTTTGATCTCCCAGCCGGATTTGTTCGATAACGAAGCTTCGATGTGCGGTTTCAGTACGCCCTCGCCATTAAAGACATGAACGAGCGGTTCTTGTCTACAGAACGTGACCCAGACTTTCGGGAGGCTCATCGATTGCAACGTATTGCTATAAAGCGTCAGCATGAGTAATCCACCAATAAATAGCAATGATAACCGTTTGATGGTTCTCTTTCTTTTCACATTTTCGCGTTCAGGTTCAAGGCTATTGATATGGAATCCCCCCTATCCCTTAATGCCGGACATTTGGACGCCCTGGATAAAATGAGTTTCTGCATATAAAAACAACAACACCATAGGAAACATATACAATACGGATGAGGAAAATCCGACTCCCCTTGCTTCCTTTTGGATGACTGATAGATAGACGGATAACGGCTGCTTGTAGTCATCATCCAGAAAAATAAGCGGTTGCTCTACCATGTTCCAATAATCGACGAACAATAGAACGATAAGCGCAGCTATGCCAGGTTTTACGAGTGGTACGATGATCCGCAGGAAAATGCTCAAATGGCCCGCGCCGTCCATCATCGCGGCTTCAATGTAATCATTCGGGAGCGTTTTGATGAATTGTCTAAGCATAAATACGCCGAATGCTCCGAAAATTCCGGGAAGGATGATCGCTCCTGCACTGTTCAATAAATTCAATTTGTCGGCGATAATGTAATTCGGGACCAGCGTCACTTGAAACGGCATGAGCATTGTCATCAAATAAATGAAAAATAGTTTGTCTCTGCCACGAAACCGGAGCTTTCCGAAAGCATAAGCCGCTAGTGCTGCGACGATAACCTGACCTCCAATAATGAACGTAACAAGATATACCGAATTCCAAAATAGTTTCAGATAAGTCGGAGTCGTGATCAGCACTTTCACGTATTGCTCAAAGGAAACCCAATCAGGTATGATCTTCAAATTAACGAACGTGTCTTTTCCATTTGCGGCATCAACGGACATTTGGTCCACCAGATCATAATTGGATCCGATCTCCTGCTCAGACATTAGTGAATTCGTGAAGGTTATAACGAGCGGTGCCAACATGAAGATACTCAAAAGCGAAAGTAAGATCGTGATTATGATTTTAAATATCGTGCTCCTTCGATTCATATTCCCTCCTGTTTACTCCGTGAATGATGAAAAGCGACGTTCCAAGGTGAACATAACCGAAACGATGAGAACCATACACGCAACCATCAAGGTCGCTGCTGACGTTAGCTTCTGAATGTCGAGTGACAGAAACATATTGTTCATGTAATGCTGCAGCATGTAGATGCTGTCGTGTGGGTAATCACCGGCAATTAAATACGTTTCCCGAAATATCCGGAACGAACTGACCAGCGCCATTAAGGCGACAAAAAACATCGTGGGCGTTAGATATACCAACGTGATTCGCGTAAATTGGTGATAAACACCAGCACCCTCAAGCTCGGCTGTCTCGTAATAGTCCTTCGGAATTCCTTGCAAACCAGCTAGAAATAAAATGACGTTATACCCGACGTTTTTCCATGCATAGACGACAGAGAGCACGACTCTCGCCCACTCAGACTTCATCCAATCGATGCGTTCAAGGTCAAGGTTGCTTAGCCAGCTGTTTAATGCCCCGTTCCAATCGAAAAGGATTTGCCAAATGAGGACGACGGATGCAGTCGGCACTACGAGCGGTAAGACGTATACTGTCCTAAGCCAATTTCGCAAATAGATATTTTGATTGAGCAACAGGGCTATGAAAAGTGAGATTACGACTGTAATTGGAACGCTAACTGAAGTAAATATAGCCGTATTTATTGCAGCTTTTCGAAAGGAATCGCTGGCCAGCAAATCTTGATAGTTGGCGAAGCCTACGAACGAACCTCCGGTTGTTCCACTCGTGAAGGAATAGTAGACCCCCATTACGAATGGAATGAAATAGAAAACGGAAAAGCCTATCGCGCTAGGTGCGAGAAAGCAGGCCGCAATATAACTATGATTTTTTGACCATTTTCGAAAGCGCATCCTTTCACCTCGAAGCATTTTGTTTTCATGAATCTATAATAATTTCCCTGAATCAAGATCGAATGGAGCCGGAATAAAGATTAGATAAAGATTTTGAGAGGTGAACTGACAAATATAAAAAGACAGACTAAGGAATTGATCCATTAGCCTGCCTTTTTATACAAATCTATCGTTCGATTTAGAATGATGAAATTATGCTTTCTTTAGCGAAAAGTAAAAGGCGACCCCGTTCTCGGTATTTTCTACTCCGTATGTGGAGGCGTGAAGTTCTAATATTTTTTTGGAAATCGCTAATCCTAAACCGGTTCCCCCATGAGATCGTTGTCGAGAAGTGTCCCCACGGTAAAAGCGGTCCCATACTTTATCTAGTTGTTCTCGAGGGATATGAACACCCTTGTTCTCTACACAGACCATAATTTCTCCCTGGTACTCCATTGCTGATACGATAATGCGTTCATTTGAGGGCGTATAGCGAATGGCGTTAGTAATAAAATTCGTGATGACCTGTTCGATGCGATGCTGATTAGCTACCACTTCCGTTGAAATAAGTTGCAATCGAACGTCGAGCTGTTTGGCAGCGATGTCCAAAGCAAGTTGTTCATATACCGACTCGATGGTTTTATCGATTGGGAATACTTCCAACTTCATTTTGTAAGTCCCGGACTCGAATTTCGCCAGTTCAAGCATATCCACGATTAAGTGGTCCATTTTATCGACTTCGTTTTCCATTGCTTCGAAATAGTGCTCCTTCTTATCGCTGGCTACACCGTCTTTGAGTATGGAGATGCAACTTTTCATGACACTTAGCGGCGTTTTCAGTTCGTGCGATACGCCGGAAATAAATTCTTTGCGCGTGCTCTCGAGCTGTTTCTCCATTTCGATCTCATGCTGCAGCTGTCCAATGTATGAATGAAGAGTATTGGACAAATGGTTGACATTGCGGGACAATTCGCCGATCTCATCCTCCGAGGAGACCTTTATCGACTCTGAAAAGTCCAAATTCGCAATTTTTTGTGTTGCTGAATTGAGTCTTAGAAGCGGCTTTGCGATCTTCCTCGAATAATAAAATGAGACGAGTAAAATAAGCACAAGCACGAAAACGATGATATAGACAGAGTAATCTTTGATCATTCGCGCTGCCTCGTCTACGGGCTGCAAGGAAGTCATCGCAAATAAATAAGCGGGTTCACCGTCTACGTCCTCGATGCTCTGAACAAAAAGCTTGTATTTCAAGTTGTTTTGCTCGTAATCAAACGTTTGAACAGTATTGATGGGTTGAGGATTATTCGATCGTAATAAGCCAGCCTGGAAAACCTTGATCCGTTCCATAAAGAGGCTGTTCGAGAAAATAGGATTCGAGGACGCTTCAGGAGTTGGAATTTGAACGTCGGTTACGGTCGCTTTGTCTTCGAAGCCAGGCATGATTAGAAGTTGGTCATTCGTACCATATGTAACGAACTTGTCCTGTATTCGAATCGGCAGGATCGTAGCATCTTTTTTAATCCCGGAAATAATCAGACGTTGATCTGGACTGAAAACGAACCCATTTGAAGATATATCATCTATGTTAATCAAGTGATACAACGGCACCTTATACGATTCATGGGATTTATCACTATCTAATTGAACTTGAAGAAAGAATTCGCTCGTATTCTTAAGATTACCGTAACGGTCGAGCGTCGTGATCCACGTGTTATGGTCTTGAAAGAACACTTGCTCAAGTTTCTGAATGTACAGAATGTCCATGTTCATGGACTTATTAGCTATATAATCCTGTTTGAATATCTCGATGTTCGCCTGTATCTCATTCGTTTTCCTGTTCGTATAAAATTCCTTAAAAAAAATCGTTTGTCCTATGTAGATAACACCCAATATAAGCGTGCAAAGAGCAGTCGTGAGAAGAAATAGCTTCGCAACGATTCCGATCTTCATAAGCTATCCACGAACTTATATCCGGTCCGCACTACCGTAGTAATGTGTCGAGCTTTGTTGCCTAATTTCGTTCGCAGGTTTCGTATGTGTGTATTCAAAGTGCGATCATCTCCGGCATAAGCGTACCCCCATATTTTCATGATGAGCTGCTCCCTTGGAATCACGATCCCTTGATTGTGCATCAGGTATGCTAAAATTTCGAATTCCGTATGTGTGAGGCTTACATGCTCGCCATCCACCGTTATCGATCTCGATGGAAAATGAATATTAATGCCATTAATAATAAGTGTATTGTTCGTATCTGTCGTTTTATTCGTGCGAGCCCGGCTATCGAGTAGACGCTTTGCCCTTGCTAATAGCACTGCAGGGCTATATGGTTTTGTTACATAATCGTCAGCACCGAGCTCAAAACCCAACAGCGTATCGTCTTCATCAACTCGGGCCGTAAGCATAATAATGGGTACATCCGACTTTTTACGAATGCGGCGACAAACCGACCACCCGTCCATTTCCGGCAGCATAATGTCGAGAATGATCAAGCTGACCTCATGTTCTTGAAACAAATCCAATGCGGCTTTACCATCAGAGGCTTCCACAACCTCATAGCCATCATTTAGAAAGTAATCCTTTAAAATCTCAAGAAGTATTATTTCGTCTTCAACGATCAAGATCTTCGGCATGTCAATCCTCCGCTCGCAGCGCCTTTAAAATGTACCATCTTCGAATGATAGGTTCATATAAAAGAATACACCATAATCTGGGGTCTGTCTTCAAACTATGACAAAACGAGCAATGGAAAGCAGCTAAAAAATAACACTGCTCACGCAAGTTGGCATATTCGCAGGATTACAAGGAAAGCACGGAGTATCATCTAATTGGGATGAAATCCTGCGAATACACGAGCTTGTGCGAGGAAATCAAATCATATCGAGGGAGCATAAGCACGTTGTCGGAGTGACGTTGTACAGCGGCTGGTTTTTGGCAAAGACGTTAACGACGGTCGGTATGAGATAGGTTGGCACAAATGCCGAGTTTGATAAATGGTAGGAAGATATTTGGGTAGGAAAAGGCGCTTGCGCCATCGACCGTTAATGCGGACAGCACCGAGGGTTAGAAAGTCATTGGTTAACTATTTCACACTCGCTTCTTATACGCCCTCATCGCAAAGATATATGCCACGAGCATGATTCCGACGCACCATGCAAGAGCGACCCATATATCATTACCCACCGGCTGACCTGACAGCAATGCGCGGATGGCTTCTACAATTGAGGTCACCGGTTGGTTTTCGGCAAAGACGCGAACGACGGTCGGCATCGACTCGGTTGGCACAAATGCCGAACTGATAAATGGCAGGAAGATAATTGGGTAGGAAAAGGCGCTAGCGCCATCGACCGTTTTTGCGGATAGTCCGGCAATTGCTGCGACCCAAGTTAAGGCCAGAGTAAACAGCGCGAGTATGCCGGCAACGGCAAGCCATGGCAGTATCCCCGCCGACGAACGAAAGCCCATAATCAACGCTACGAGAATGATGACGACAACCGATATGGCGTTGGATACCAGCGAGGTTAGCACATGCCCCCACAGTAAGGTGGAACGTGAAATCGGCATGGAGTGAAACCGCTCGAATATGCCCCGTTGCACATCGGTAAACAGGCGGAAAGACGTGTAGGATACACCGCTAGCAATTGCAATCAGTAGTATGCCGGGCAACAGGTAATTTACATAGTTATCCGTTCCGGATTGAATTGCACCTCCGAACACGTAGACAAACAGCAACATCATCGCGATCGGCATGATGGTGACCGTGACGATAGTGTCCATACTGCGGGAAATATGGCGCATGGAACGTCCAAGTATAACGCCTAGATCGCTAAAATAATGTTTCTTTACCGCCTCCATTTACTTCCCCTCCTTTTTGCCAACGATTGCAAGGAAGATCTCCTCTAATGTCGGCTGTTTTTCCACATACTCCACTTTTGTGGATGGGAACAGGTTTTTCAGCTCCGCGAGCGTGCCGTTGGCGATAATCCTGCCTTCGTGCAAAATGGCAATCCGGTCAGCAAGCTGCTCGGCCTCCTCCAAATACTGTGTGGTGAGAAGTACCGTCGTCCCGCCGTCGGCGAGCTCCTTGACAATCTTCCAAACCTCGTTCCGTGCCTCAGGGTCAAGCCCGGTGGTCGGCTCATCTAGAAAAATGATTTGCGGTTTTCCCACAAGGCTCAAAGCGATGTCGAGCCTGCGGCGCATCCCCCCCGAGTAAGTAGACACCCTGCGGTCGGCGGCCTCTGTCAGGTCGAAGCGTTTAAGCAAGTCGTCCGCAACCTGGCGCGGGTTTTTGAGGTATCTCAGCTTGGCAATCATGATCAGATTTTCCCGTCCGGTCAAAATCTCGTCTACGGCGGCAAATTGCCCTGTCAGACTGATCGCCTGCCGCACATTGTCGGGCTTGGATGCAACATCGAATCCGTTTACGGTGGCGGTTCCACTGTCTTGTTTGAGCAGCGTAGTGAGGATTTTGACAACCGTTGTCTTGCCTGCCCCGTTAGAGCCAAGGAGAGCGAAAACACTCCCCTTTTCCACCTCGAAATCTACGCCCTTCAGCACCTGATGCTGCTTGTAGGATTTATGCAGGCCTTTTACTTGAATGGACTTGGTTTGCACGGTTTGCATAGGTTCCCCTCCTTATATGACCGTGACTTTTGACAAATCGACGACCCATAGGCCTTTAAGCGCAGCATAGGTCAGCTTATCCATCGTTGCACCGTCAAAGCAGACGGTTTTGAAGGCAAGGTAAGATTTGTTCGTCACGGAAAAAGGTAGACGGAATGACACGTTCTTGAGTGTCGCTCCCCTAAACGAAACGTCGTTCAGTGCAGACTTGTCAAAGTTGACACCGATGAAGGTCTGCCCGTCAAAACGCATTCCTCGCAGGTCGGAATATTTAAAATCCACTCCAGTAAAGATACAACGATCAAAGATTGTTTTTCTAAGGTCGGTCTTGGTTAGCGTGACGTCGGTCAGTTTTACGCCTGTGAATTTGGCTCCGTCAAGCCCCGACGTGCTGAAATTGGTTCGTACGAGGATCGTCTTATTGAAGCTTGCATTTGTCAGATCAAGCGTGGACAGGCTGCAGTCCGTCAGATTCGCGCCGTCAAAATTGGCTTCGCGTACGTCGCTGCTCTTAAACGAACTGCCGGTCAAGTCGGCGCCAGCAAAGTCGGCTCCGCGCAACGCGGTTACTTTGAATTCTCCTTTGTGTAAAGTAACGCCCGCGAAGTCACTCTCTTGCAGATCGATCGCACTGAGGTTTATCCGCACCTGCCGTTCCAGCGAGCGGGAGAGGTTGGCGACCTCCAGGATCGTTTGCTCGATGTCGCCGATACCCTCAATCGTCATCTTAAACGCTGTTTCATCGTCCTTGCCCTCAGTTCTGAGTTCATGGTATCGCTCCTGCAAATCGGAGAGCAGGTCGGCCTTTAATTCGGTGACGCTTTTCACCCCATCGTATGGCGTAAAAACACTGTCCAGATAATCCGTCAATTTCTGATTCATCACATCAAACCCCTTATAATAAGTTTTCTAACACACGCTTTGCATACTCCCAATTGCTTTTGTTGCGAGAGTATGTATCCTTACCTTTTTCGGTAATCCGAAAATACTTGCGTCGTCCGCCCTGTGATTCATCGCCCCAATACCACTCGATATCGCCGTCTGCCTCAAGCCGACGGACGCTGGAGTACATAGTGGCTTCCTTTAATTCATACTCGCCGCCCGAGCGCTCGGCAATCAGTTTGACAATCTCATAGCCGTAGCGGTCAGCTTCGAACAAGAGCCGTAAAATCATCGTGTCGGTATGGCCGCGTAGCAGGTCTGATGTAATTTTGTTATCGCTCATACAATCACCTCCACAATTGCATGATACGATATACTACTGTGACTATCAAGGTAGTATTTTAATTATAATACTCAGTCAAAATTTTTAAATGCATCCATAACAAAAAACCGCGCAGAGCGCGGTTTTCTTGGGACTATACTTGCGATGTCATTCAATATGTCGTGGCTTACCATCTGTTGAGGTTCCGGTTTTGTCAAAGGCAATCGCGGAAAATTCATCCCCCGAAACTATTGCATAAGCAAATAAGCGGACTCTCGAACATCAACTGTTTTCCAATTATTCCGTATGTTCGAAAAGTGTCACGCTCTCGATGGATATGATCATTCTCCTCAAATCTCTCGCTTGTTCGTTACTGATTTCTCCGTTTTCGTACATGCGGTGAATCTCAGCGCGTTCTGCGTCCATCACCCGTATCCGTAACTCCTCTTTTTGCGCTTCGACAGTCTCATTGTATTCGGATGATCCTTTAAGTCGCTCGATCAATAGCTTGTAGTCGAGAATAACTGAATATACGATGCTTTCCTCATGCTCTTTTATATGGGCTTCCAAATACTCAAGAGCTGCTTGTGAGGCTTTCAGCTGGATGTCCCTTCCTATTCGACGTTTGGCTATTTGATCTTCCTCACGATTGCGACGAAACTTGCCGGTTGAAAACTTCCAGTTTCGAAAGGCGTTTCCTACAAGAAATTTGAGACGGGAACCCCCATTTCGAGATAATGCTTCTTCACGCAATTCAAGAACCTTCAAAAAGATCTCGAATAACTCTTCATCCAATTCTTGCTGACCCATTGCATTCTCTATGTATCTTCTCTCAGCTTTCAGTGCCATCAATCGAACTTCGATCATTTTTTTCTCGAACTCTTTGTCATCTACAGAATGCGTCCGATTGAATGCCTTCTTATACCCATCCATCAAGCGATATACCGCGATTTTGTTGTCCTCATTTAATTCAGAGCGGATCTGATTCATAGCAGTTACTAAGAGCCTGTTTTTGGCTTTTTCTATATCTAAATAACCAGACATCTCCCCTTCTGACGTCTCTCCTTTGTTTAATAAAGGTAGAAAAATGGTAGCAATGATCAGGGTGAACAAGATGACGCCCGCCGCTAAGAAAAGAATGAGTGAACGTTCGGGAAACGGCGCACCGCTCTCGACCAGCATCGGTATGGACAATACTCCGGCCATAGTTATGGCCCCTCGAACACCTGTGAAGCTCACCAGCAAAGCCATTTTGATTGTCGGTCTGCTGGTATCTTCATTTCCTTTAATAAGATGCTCGTAATATGAAAAGATGTACGACCATACGAACCGGATCGCGAGTATCGCTGTCCCGATCGCCAGAACATATCCGATCGCGAGACCATTGTTAATGAATGGGTCCTCAACTGTTAAGCGAATGGACGGAGGAATGTTCAAACCGAGCAACAAAAATACAACCCCATTCAGAATAAACAACACCGTGGACCATATGTTCTCTGTAAGAACCTGTTCCTCCGCATACAAAGGTTCTGCTCTCTCTCGGAGCAAGGAGTGGACGATCCCTCCCACGACGACCGCAATGACACCGGAAGCGTGAAGCATCTCCTCGGTAACGATATAAATAAGGAAAGGCGTTAATAATTGAAGCAAGGAATGCAATGTTACGTCACTAATACCTTTTTTTCGCAGTGTAAAGCGGGTCCATGTCATCAGTAAACTAAGCAAAAGTCCAAGGACAGCACCAGCGATAAACATGTATGTAAAGTCTAGTATCGCTTCGCGCAGCGAGAAGTAGCCCGTGACGACTGCGGCCACAGCGTAGTTAAAAGCCACAAGCCCTGAAGCATCGTTGATTAGCGATTCCCCTCGCGTGAGATTCATTACTTTCTCCGGAAGATGGATACGCTTGGCGATGCCGTTTACCGCAACCGCGTCTGTTGGCGACAGGATGGCAGCTAAAGCGAAGGCTGCGGCAAGCGGAATGCTAGGGATAAGCCAATGGATAAAGTATCCGCCACCAATAGTCGTTAATAGAACTAGAATAATCGCATTTCCGAAAATCGAGGCCCGCATGTTCCATAGCTCATCTCTTGGAAAATGCCTGCCGTCATTGTAAAGAAGCGGAGCCACGAAAAGAAGCAAAAACCACTCTGTTTCGATTTCCAATTGAATTTCCTGAAAAACGATTGCGATGATGATACCGAAAGCAATCTGCGTCAATGCGGTAGGAATGAATGGCAAGTAGTGGCTAATGATATTTGAAATAACTAAACACACGAGTAACAAAATCACGGTCATCAGTACTTCCAATACGTTATTCCTCCTAGACGAAGTCACTATATAAATTTCGCAAATAACGCCGACGGACAAATATCATCACATCGGCGTTTTATTTATTACTGCAGTTATTCTGCTCGGGTCAAAAAATTTATCGTTACTCCTTCGTTGGATTGTCATTGCATTTTTTGTCCTGATTTATTATTCGGAGATTCAACCATTCTTATCCGGCTCCCTCTCTCGCTCGATTTAGATGAAAACGAGAGACTTAGCTTGGAACCTTAGTATCTGCGATGGCACCCAATTTTGAAATACTTGTTCGTGGGACCCGATCTTACTCATACACGCGGATTTCCGCCAGCTCCGCATGCGGACTGCCGTTCGTTCGTTCAATGACGACGCGCAACCGATCGGCCTCTGCTGGGGAGAAACGATGGATCCGTTTTCGTTTTCGGTTCGCTGTCTCCCTGTGTAACGTTATCCAATGTCCGTCCACATATGCCTCAAGACGATAGTCCGCAGCCAGCTCGGGAAAAATATCGAACGGCGTGCGCATGAAGTGAAGATTGATCAAATATTCATTCACATCGTCGTTCCAGGTGAGGTGCACTTCCGACAAGCGGATCGGGCGATTCCAGGACAATTGCAGCCAGGCTTCACGTCCAGCAGCATCATTTCCTGCCTCCGCGCTTTCCGAACCATTCGTGCCAGCTTCACCTTCCGCAGCCATACAACGATCTGCGCCTTCGTCAGAAGCCGTCAAAGGATCGGACAACCATACATGCGGTCCCCTATATGGACGGTTGTAGCCGTCGTTCGCTTTGTCGGCGCTATATGCCGTTGTTTCTCCTGTGACGCGGAAACAGAACGGTTTGCGGGCAACAGGGCGCATGAGCCAGTCCCTTACAGGCTGGGCTACGTACTGTCCCTCGCTCAATTTGGCGACAACAGGCTCCGACTGTCTGACAAAACCGAGCACGCCGAACAACGGCTTTTGGGATAACCACAAGGCGACATGCGGATTCGCCTTGACAACGACGAAGGCGTTCTGATCCTCCTGCGGCCTCCAAGACAAGTCAGCGGCGATCCATTGCTGCTTGCCGGGGCGCACTTGTATGCTGCAAGCTGCAATGAGCGAATGCGGTACATAATTTTCCGCCCGGCCGGTATCCCACAGCTCAATTTCCAGCAAGGTTTCAGCAGCGACATCCGCCAATAGTTCGAGACCTTCAAGCTGGGGAGCGACCGGAAACAGCAAACCCGCATCCTCGTGCAACTGGTGAAGCTCGTGCGGCTGCTCGATGGCGATGCGCCTTAACGAACCGGAAGCAGTTACTGCAGCGCCGAGCGCCAAATCGTGCGTATCGCGATTTGCTACTCCGATGATGGCTGCATCCTGGCGCAGCAAGGTCTGCTGCAGTTCTTCCAGATGATCGCGACATAATTCCCTTGGCGTAATGCCTTTCTGAACAGAGAGCGCCGCACCGGTCCCGGCTGCCTCGCCCATTACCGCGCACGTCGCCATGACTCGCGTCGTACCGAAAGCTACGTGTGTCGCGCTAATATTCCGACCGGCCATCAGCATATTGTCGACATTGACCGAGTAGAGCGAACGGAACGGAATATGGTAAATACCGTCGGAAAACAGATGCTTCGAACCTTCCTCTGTCGCATACATACCTTGCGGCGGATGCAGGTCGATCGACCAACCTCCGAACGCAACCCTGTCGAAAAATCGGGTCTGCTTGATAATATCGTGCTGCTGGAGAATATAATCGCCGACAAACCGGCGGTATTCGCGCTTGCCCGGGATAGCCCCGACCCATTCCAACGTCAGCTGCTCCGCATCATAGTTGCCCGAGTTTTTAATATAATCCCATATGCCGTAAATGACCGACCACAATTCGTCGCGAATTCGCTCATTTTCATGAACGGTGTCCAATTCGCCTCCCCACTCAATCCACCAATAGAAACAGCCGGAGTCGCCGCTCTGGATAACTCGCCGCATCGGAATCGACGTTTTGGCAATATCTTTGGCGAACGCAGGCGGTACATATTTGACCGGGTGGCCAACATCCTTCGTATAGAACAGCAATGTGCTGCCGAGCGTAATATCGTCGGCCGACTCCGGCGCCCATGGTTCGCCGAATTCGCTTCTTGCTTCCCGGCCCAGACGGTACTGTGCACCGGCCAGGAAACCGACCAGTCCGTCCCCTGTACAGTCCAGGTACATGCTGCTTTCAAAACGAATTTTCCGTTCCGCTCCCATCATCCATCCGGTTACCGAGCGGATTGTCCTGGACGCTTCTGTACCTTCCGCTTCCACTTCGTGCACATCGGTATTAAGAAACAAGCGGATGTTCGTCTCGGCAAGTACGGTCTCAAGGACGACGAGATCCCAATAGTAAGGGTTGCCATCCGGATTGCGGTACTGGTTCTCAACGAGCATTTCGCCGATAATCCCCGTTTCCCGGGCGTATCGATGCGTACCTGTCGATGTCGCACCGCTAACCCAAACCCGCACCTCGCTGCTTGAGTTGCCGCCAAGCACGGGACGGTTCTGCACAAGCGCCACCGAGCGGCCGAGCCTGGCCGCTGCCACGGCTGCGCTTACACCCGCCAAACCGCCGCCAACTACGGTAATATCGGTTTGTACTATTTCAAACTTCATTCCAGGTCACTCCCATATTCATCAAATATGCAGCAAATACGCTTCCAGCGCCCGCGCAAAATCGGCACCGAATTGGCGGCAATTGTCCTGAGTGATTACCATATTGTGACTACCGAAATAGGGAAACTCGAATGAGAAGGCGAGCTGCGCACCCGTTCTTTCAAAAAATGCGCTGCAAGTCGCTTCATTCGGCTGATTCCAATCTTCGCCCATCTCGATATCATGTATGGAACTATAAGAAATCTGCCCAGATGCAGCGCGACTGCGAGTTTCGGCAGCAAGACATGCGTTGAACCGTTCAATTTCACCTTTCACGGGCGATCCCCTTTTAACGATAAAAGGGAAATCGTTTCGTTCTCCCCATTTGTATGGGCTATGCAAATCAATCCCTGCCACTAGCTCAAGCGATTTCGCGTATTCGGCAATGGCTGCAGTTGCTTCATAGCGAGCGGCAGCGACGTAATCCCGATTATGGTCGTGAGGCTGGCGCGCTTTGCCCTGGTCGCCGTTCTCTACGCCATCCAGATCAACGAATGGGACACAATGGATGGCAAATTGCTGCAATACCGGCGATTCAGCTTGCGACAAATAATAGTACAACAGCCCTTCCAGCATATAAGAGGGCGGAGACTCACATGCGTGATGTCTGCAAGTGAACATAATATGTTTGCGGGCGGCAGCATTGCCGATGACAAGCAGCGGAACGGGCCGCAATTGTTCCGAAAGCACAAGAACTTGCCGCCGGACAGCCGGATTATCGGAGATGCGGGAATAGAATCGTTCAAAATGATGCATTTGATAAGGTAACGAGAAGCTGAAGTAGGCGCGCTCCCCCTCTGTGAACGAGTATCGGAACGATTGCCGGGAAATTAGCGAATCGGTACCAAGCCATTGCCAAATAATGCCGTCCGTGCTGAAAGCAGGACCCCATGGACCTATGACTTCACCGTTGAGAAAATCAAATACGACTGTCTGCGCCTGATCCGCTTCCGCGCAGAAATTCCAATAAAACCACCAGCCTGACGTATCCCGGATGTCCTGCTCTAACTTCACCAGATCGCCTTCTTGCGCAATAACGCGAATATTTCCTCCTGCGTAGTTGTCGGTAATTCGAATATTCTCCATCGGATTCATACTCCTGACATGGAGCAGGCAACGGAAAGTAAATTCACTCCCCGTTGCCCGTCCTTCCTAGTTTATGATGCCGAGTTCCTTGAGCTGCTTCTCGGCGGAATCCAGTATCAGCTTATATTTGAACGTCGTTTCCAATGTTCTTAAGAAGGCTGCGCCCGGCTGGTGAACAGGACAATAATAGCGCTATGCCTCTGCCTATTGCGCTTTCTTTTCCAAGTCAATCATATGCAAAATATGACGGATCATCTCTAACCGCAGCAAATCTTGATTCGTCGAACGCTCATCGACTTCCTCCAACCAGGTTAAGGCGTTGTTTGCGGCGTTTGCCCGTTCCTGCTGACCCGAGGCAATGGCATCCGCAGCAAGCTGCTTGAGCTTCGTCGCATAGCGAATGTCGTCAATGCCTTCGCGATAGCCTTCCCAGGCGATGGTGTCGATCAAATCCGTCTGGGTCGGATAAACCAGATTGAAGTTGCGGAATTCATCCTGAATGGAGTTGTCGTTCCAGATGTTCGGAGGTCCCTCATAAAAAATATAATTGTAAGTAGCATCATAATTCGCTTTGTATACCCACATTCCATGACGTTGGCGCATCAAGTCAGGGTTCTCGGGACCTGTGTGCGGGTAAGCATAGTTAGTAATGATCTTGTCGTCGCCGAAACTATGCCAGGTCTCCGCTTTCTCGCGCGTCGGTTCGCCAACTATATTCAAGAAATTCTCTTTTACATCTAGCCGGTAGTGGCTCTCATTGCCTGTAGAAAATACTTTGAACCCTTTATCCTGTATATATTGCCACAGCTCCTGCTCGTACTGAAGCATCGACCAGCCCGGCTCATCCCATCCGTCGAAATAGAGATTGGTATGGCCGACATAATTGGAAACAAAATTAATCGCATCATCCAACGACGCTTTATGGGTATCAATCCCTTTGCGCCATTCGGTGTAAAGTTTATCCATCTTAAGCTTATTCTCTTCGGTCGGGTTCGCTTCATAAGCGGCTTTAGCCGATAGATAACCGTTATATTTTGTGAAAATCTCATAAGGAGCAAATGTCTGCCTGACGCCAAAGAGCGGATTCAGGCTGAGTCCGGCTTGCTGCATCAGATCGATCTGCTTTGTGAAGGCAGCTTTGTCCTCGATTGAATATAACGGGCCCGGAATGTTGAGCACGTTATGGTCAGCCAAGTTGCGGTAATCGTTCAGCAGCTTGGATTCTACAAGTTTCATATTCCCATTCGCCGCTTTCAAATTTTCTTTGACTCGGCTTCCATGGTAGAGCATGACGTAAAAGTCTTTGTTCAAATCATAATACGTCTTTGGTTGGGGAAGCTCGAACGGCAGCACGCGAATCCTCAACGAAATTTGTCCGGTAGAAATTCCGTCTGCAAAAATATCGATCGTGCCAGTATATGTACCCGCCGGTGTTTCACTGGGGACATGTGAGGTCAACCACATCTGTTTGGACTCTCCTTGCCTAAGCGCGATCGGAAGAAGCGTAGGGCTGTCTGCAACCGGCTCGTTATATGTGTTAAACTTGGTTGCCGGAATATTAGAAATGTCCACGTATTTCGCCCCATCAGGATAATCGATACGCAACGAATTTCCCAATCGGGCATGATCGACTTTGATCAAATTTTCGTCGTGCAGCAACAGTTCAGGCACCAGCACACTTTTAGCAGAGTCGGCAAAATAGCTTTGCCATGCCGTCCCGCCTTGGTACCAGGTTTTTACAACATGCAGATCTACCGCATTTGCCGGAATCGTACTTTTCTCGCCCGTCAGATCGCTCACAGTAAAGGTAACTGCATTCACATCGCCCAGCGGGGCAAGCACAAAAGAAGCCGCTTCAAATTCGCCTTGCGCCGAAATGATGGAAAGTTGGTCGCTGATTTTCCCGTCTTCAGGAAGCAGGTCCGGAAGTCGTTTGACCGGGCTTACCGCCGGAACATTATAGACAACAAAGGGAGAATTCGTCCAAAGCTTGCTGCCAACCGTTTTGAAATCGTTTGCTAACTTCAACGCATAATTCAGCTTCTTCCGGGTATTAGAGCTATCTTCTTGGGTAGTAGTAGAAGACAATAATTCATTAGCTTGATCACGCACACTTACAAGATATTGTTTCATCTTCAATGAATCAATCGTATCTATGTCCATATTCAGTTGTCCGACTTGTTTGTTCAGATCACCCTTCAACAATGTCTCGCCGGAAGCTCTTGTCTGTGCCATGGCAGGCGAAATCACCGTTAGTGCAACGCAGGTCATCAAGACAACTAGCATTAGACGCTTTCCCATAAATTCATCACTCCCTTTGCAAATTCTAATCATTGTCCTCTGCGTGGCGAAGTACACATGGGTGTCGGCATACTCTCTCCTATTGGTTTTAGGTTAGGCTGTAGTTCATAAAACTGTATTCAGCATATATTCAGATAATACCTTTTAAAGCCACGTTCGAATTTTTTATAGATATAGGAATGCTGCCCGTTAGTTGAGAAAAGACTGGATAAACAAATATAAGTTAAAAATCAAAAAACCTCCTAGTAGAGCAACTAATTCTCGTTTGCTCCCAATAGAAGGTTTTGTACTCCGTATATTCGATTTCTATTTCCAATCATTGAAATGATCTTTTAAAAAACGAACTTCATTCTCATAGTGATCCAAGTGACCCTCATCAATCATTTTTTGAAAGGCTTGGTTTCCGTTAGCGGCAAAATTTTTCAACGTATCACACAGTACAATCAACCGTTGAATAATCCACTCTTGCAAATTATTGGGGACGGGAATTCCATAAGATTCAAAAAACAAATGAATTCGCCGATGGCGCTCTGCAGCATGTTTATCACGTTGGTATGCTACTACATTCACTGTTCCAGAAGAACGGTCAGGTGTGAAACCGCCAAGCGGAACCGATGTGTATAGAGTATACGCAATGTCCCACAGACGCGGACCTGGACCTGCCATGTCAAAATCAATCAGCGCCGCTGGCTCTCCATTTCGATTGACAAGATTGTAAAACGCTGCGTCATTATGACAGATTACTTCGTACTCGGCTTCATTCGCGTATTTAAGCTGCCATTTGTCCTCGCTATTGAAAGTAAACGATTGAGTCGCATCATGGAACTGACGCAAAAGGCGCGCCAAACCCGCAAGCGTATCGTCCGACCAGATGTACGGTTCAAGTTCTGGTTGAGCAACATCTCCAGTAATAAATGTCAATATTTCACGGCCAGAATCATCGATTCCGAGAAATCTTGGCGCTCCTTCAAAGCCTTGTTTTTCTAAATGTTTGAGCAGTTCATGAACACTTGGACTCCAATCCCCCGTTGGGCGGCGAACAGTGTTTCCTATACGGACGATATGATTTACATTTCCGCCTTTTAGCACTTCTTCCTGGGACATAGGGTTTCGTTCCTCGCTTTTCATTGCACGATCGATTGCAGATTTTATAGAGACACTCACCTGATCATAGCAAACTGTTACCGATATCGCTAAATAAAGAACAACTATAATAAACATTTCTCTTGTTATAGTTTTAAGCAAGAACAATACTTAATAGGGATAGTTATTGAAAAAGGAGATATTTATTATGGAACAATGTATCTATAGTAGAAGATATAAACTTCTTAAGGATTTCTCTTCAGTTCACCGTTTTCTTACGGATAATTATTCATTTGATACATTGAACAGTTACCTTTTGCCACAGTTTTTTGAATACGCACATACGCATCCCTGCTTTCATCACCAGTTAACACACCGTTTCGGACTTTGGGAAAATGGCAGTACACTTGTCGGTATTGCTTGCTTTGAAATGAATATCGGTGAATGCTTTCTGGTAACTGACCGTGAGTATACATTTCTTTTGTCTGAAATGCTTGCATATGCAGAAAAGGAGTTGTCTGTTGTTGATAACGACAAGCACACCCTTTCTGTTTGGGTGACTAATAAGGAAACAGAGAAAATTGAACTATTGTCAAGGAACGGTTATACGAAGGTACATACCGAACCAGTACGGATATTTTCCAATAACAATTCGTTCCTAAACGTCAAGTTACCAGAAGGTTTTTCTATAATTTCCTTAGAGGATGAAAACGACTATAAGAAAATTCATGATTGTCTCTGGAAAGGCTTTGACCATGGAGGTATTCCTGATAACGATATTGACTGCCGAATGCTGATGCAAAGCGGTCCGAATTTCAGAAAAGACCTTACAACCGTAATAAAGGCTCCAAATGGCGATTATGCCTGCTTTGCAGGAATGTGGCTCGATGAGGAAAATAAGTATGCATATCTTGAACCTTTAGCCACCGTTCCTAAATATCGCAAGATGGGACTTGCCACTATTGCACTTACAGAAGGAATGAAAAAATCAAAAGCGTTAGGTGCAACCTATTGCTTCGGAGGTGTTCCTGAATTTTATACCGCTATCGGCTTTGAAACCATCTGCTACCGTGAACTATGGAAAAAGGTATGGTAATTGGCTCAAGGCTGCCGATTGATTGTTGCACCGGCAGCCTTGTGTATGTTAAGGGTGTATTTTACATTTATAAGATCTCTTATCAAATTATCAACGGCTGCTACATATAGACTAAATATCTCGTTCCTCATACTCAAAGGGTTCTTCACACGAGTAAATTTCATGGAAGAATCCCTTATACGGGATATCGTCTTCCATGCATTTTATAAGATACGACAGTTCCTCGTCACACTCTGGCTCTTCACCATTGTTCCGCATCACCTCGAATGAATCAACTATATTTTCCATGATGCTTACCTGAATAAATAAGGGCAACTTATCCAACATCGAATCTTCGATCTTGGTCTCGGAACTGTATCCCGCGAGGACGATTTCAAAATAATCATCCATAAACTTTTTACGCTTACTGACGTCTGGTTCGAATTGTATCCAGCCCACTCCGCTTATCCAGAGACCTGCCAGGTCAAACATATACCAACAGTAACATGAATTGTCGAAATCATAGACGGTGATTTGTCCGGTATCAAAATCTATCGAATAATTCCCATCGTTATAATCAAAATGGATCATGCCGAAAGACTCTTGGTTCCTGTCTAATCCTTTTAAGGTTTTTAGCAGATCTACCAGCTTCTCTTTAAGCAGAGATAAGGAGTCGGGTATCAGCTTATCGATATATTCGGCATTGTATTTATCAAAAAAACTATACCGACGATGAACAGGATTATATTCTTTCGATATTTGGTGCAATTTTCCCAGGACTTTACCGCAGTTATAGTAATATTCGGTAATCGGAGCTCCTTCCCGGTACCGATAATTATTTTCTACTAGCATTTTTCCCTTGGCCTTTTCAAACAGACAGACATAAAAGGTGTGATTCTGATGAGTTATCTCTTCCAGCAGATTCCCCTTCCGGGAGCTTATGACATTTGAGACGCTGCCACCGTGCTCAAATAGATACCTGACATATTCCGTTTCACCAAGAAAATCTTCACGACTCCTGTCAGGCAAGAACGCAATTCGAAGTATTTTTGCGCCCGCACCTTCTTTCTCACAGGTATAGACGACATTCCGTCCTCCTTCATGTGGCGGAATTTGCTGAATTGCATGGCCTTCTAATCCATACAACTCTGATACTAACGGCAGTAAATATGCATCACCGATTTTAACAACCTCGTTATAAGTCATAGCATCTCTCCTTTTATTATATATCCCCTATTGCAACGATATAGGTATCTTTGCAGCGCATCTACACGTAGTGATACTTCTTGAGATAATTCTCGATAACTTGTTTATTTTCATGCCACCATAAAATCGGAACATTGCCTACATGTCGAAAACCTAATGCTTGTGCTAGTCGATTTGATGCGTCATTTCCAGCGTCACAATCCCAATATGGTGTTAATCCTAATTCGACACTCCGTGATAGAAAATACGAACATACTACAGTGGCTAGTCCCCTATTTCGGAATTCACTCATTGTAAGGATATCTGGAGCGATGAAGTTGCCACCAATATAAAACGTGTTGCACACACTCACAAAGTCATCATTCTTAAGAAGGCAATAACCAAAAGCATGATTCAGGTAGCTATCCGATGAACCCCACAAGTGCGAATACGATTTATCTATTTGATCGCGATACTTATTAAACAGATTTTCATCTACTGACTTAAGCTGAAATTCCTTAGGGATCTGAATATCTCGAACTTTTAAGGAAATCTCCTCTAGCATATAATGGTTTCTTTTTAGCTGGACAACGTTTCCCTTTAGCGCGCGCTTGAGAATGGTTAACCATTCATCCGATGACAAATACAAGTCGAAGAAATTCGCGTGGTTTGATGGATTGCTCAAATATGCAATTAAGTCGTTATTAAAGGCATTGTCAGAAACATTGCCGAAAACGTAATAACAACCACCCTTGTTGATAACTAAACCTGCTGTTGGGTAATTCCTATTATTTACAAACACCTTCCCCTGTTGCTTTCGATCAATGACAGAATAGACGAACACATTATGGATGCCTTCCGGTTGTCCTAAAATACCTAAAATGTTGCGAAATTCATCTTCTCGAAGTTCAATCAAATTAACCAACCTTCCCAATGGAAGTCAAAACTAGATACTTCAATAATCAGTTTAACAGCCTATACTGATAAACTGGATGGTGAAAACAATTATAATAGAATTATCCTGTTCGTTAGTTCAGCGAACCAGCGCTACTACCTTACTGAATAGGGCAAACGTTAAGAAAGATCAAGACACTCTGTTTCTCCAAGCTGTCGGATAAAGCGTTAGCCGAAGCTGTAGGCTTCATTAATACATAATCCATGATATGATGATAAACTGCACGGCACCAATAATCTCAATAATTCCTGCCTTCATCGGACGCACTTGCTTCCCTGCCAAGAGAAACGTGCGAATGAGTGGGACAACGAACGGAAGTGTCATCCAAGGATATCCGCATGACCATGGCACGAATAGAATCAGTACATGGTAGATGCGAGCCGTAGCTTCCCATTTTTTATTTCCACGCTCGCGGAATATTGTCTTCACGAAGAAAGCCGTCCCAATAAAATACAAAAAGTTAAACAACGTAACAGCCAGCATCGTCGTATTCCAATTGCCACCGCCGTACAAATAAGCAGCAGCTCCTCCCAAAGAAAAGATTAGGATCGCACATAGATCGTTCACGATAGCTCGCTCCGATTTACGCTTCACATGCCAGATGTTCACGCTCAACAGCAGCACGAATGGGATGCCAAAATAACATAACGCCGGCTTCAGGAAGAGCGGATACGCGAGCGATGCCAGTGCGATGATCCCATAGATAACTGACCACTTCAGCAGATGATCACGCTGTTTTCGCCGCTTCAGGGATTGTAGGAAGGGATACGATGCCAAATATAAGAACAACCAAGCCATAAACAATAACAAATGACTCCACAGAGGAGTCCCTGCCATCATTCCGAATAAGAACGGGATGATGATCATCGCCCATCCACCATGTTCATGGGGAATTACGATCCCCTTATTTGTAGACTTCAATTGCTTCACCTACTTCCTCATGATGATGTTCGCTGCCGTCCGGTTAGGAGCAGCAATAGAAATGAAATAACCACCATAGAAATCGTCCACAACCATGCCATAGTCATATTCCCTGAATCGACCGCAACGAATATTGCCGTAGGAACGGTCTGCGTCTTCCCTGGAATATTGCCCGCGATCATCAGCGTTGCCCCGAATTCTCCTAAACTACGAGCGAAGCTCAGGATATAGGCGGTGATGATCGATGGAAAAGCAAGCGGCAGCGTAATATAGCGAAATACCTGCCATTCACTCGCGCCGATCGAGCGTGCGACATCGAAGAGTTGATGATCAATGGCACGAAAGCCTGTCTTCATCGTCTGATAGACTAGCGGAAATGATACGACGACGGATGCAATGACGGCAGCTCCCCACGAGAAGATGATAGGCGCGGAGAATAGCCATTCTGCCAACTGGCCGACCCAGCTTCGCCGTCCTAACGCGACGAGGAGCAGGAACCCAACAACCGTCGGCGGCAGGACGAGAGGCAGCATGAACATGGTCTCAAGCAGCATCTTCCCCCTCAAAGAGCTTCTCGACATCAGCCACGCTATGGCAACACCAAACAGCGTGCTGAGGATACTAGAGATCAGTGCAACCTGAAGAGATAATCGAACTGGGGTCCATAGCTGAGCCCAATCGATCTGCATCATACTCATTTCGATTTCGGGACGGAGAATCCGTATTTCAGGAAGACGTCCATGGCTTCCTTCGACTGAAGATAGACGTAGAATTTTTCAGTTTCTTCGAAATGGGTTGTCCCTTGGACGATACCGATTGGATAAGTAATCGGTGTATACCATGCAGGATCTACGGTATACACAATCTTCACTTGATCCGTTGATAACGCATCCGTTTTGTATACGAATCCAGCATCTGCATTTCCAGTCTGAACATATTGTAGTACTTGGCGCACATCTTTCGCTTGGACCAATTTGGGCTGTACATCATCCCATACTCCAGTTTTCATCAGTGCTTCCTGAGCGTATTTGCCAGCAGGGACCGTCTCGGGAATGCCGATCGCGATCTGCTGGATATCCGCTTTCAGCAGGTCTTTCGCTTCTTGTACGGAAATAGACGATTCAGCCGCCGTAATGACAGTTAGCTCGTTCGCTAGCAAGTCCATCTGTTGATCCGGCGCGACCAGTTGCTTGTCGACGAGTGCTTTCATATTCTTCGAAGCGGCTGAGAGGAAGAGATCCAAGGGTGCCCCTTGCTCAATCTGCTGCTGCAAGGCGCCGGATGCCCCGAAGTTGAAATGAAGCTTCACGCCGTTCGTCTTCGATTCATAATTCTTCTGAATCTCTTGCAAGGCATCCGTTAGGCTGGCTGCCGCGGAGACTGTTAGCTCAACAGCATCTTCTTTAGAGCCTGTTTCCTTGCTAGCTTGTTGGTTGCCGCATGCCGAAATAGCAAGAACCGAGATCAATAACATAGCGAGGATCAATCTTCTTTTAGCTAATAAATGTCTCATACGTTCTCTCCTATCCACCAATTTGCGACATTCTGCGCGCAGTAGGCGTGTGTGAAATCGTTACATCATCGTTCAGAAAATGGGACATTTCATGATTCTCAGGCTTCGTACCGATAGCATCCAAGAACATCTGACGCATCGCCTCATCATCCCCGAATGCACGCCGAACATGGAATTGCTCTGTCCAAGCTAAGCATGGCTTGATATAGCCGTCAGCAGTTAGCCTCAGTCGATTACAAGTCTGACAGAAGTGCTCGCTAACCGGGTGAATCAATCCAAAACTTCCAGGTGCTCCGTCCAGGCGGTAATTCTCCGAAGGGCCATTTCCTTGAATCGTCGCTACCGGACCATAATCCCATTGCTGCTCTGCACAGACTTCCATCACCCTCGAGAGCGGCAAGTACAAATTTTTCCACGTCGCATCGCTATGTCCAATCGGCATGTATTCAATGAATCGGACATGAATTTCACGATCCAATGTTAAACGGATAAAATCTGCGATCTCATCATCGTTCAACCCTCTCATGAGCACCACGTTTAATTTGATTGGACTTAAGCCCGCCTTCACGCAAGCATCTATGCTATTAAACACCTTTCTAACATCTCCGCCGCGCGTAATCATCTTGAACCGGTCTGGCTGAAGGGAATCCAAGCTAATATTGACGCGCGTAAGCCCGGCATCCTTCAACGCTTTCGCCTTTGGCGCAAGGAACATTCCATTCGTCGTCAGTGCGATATCTTCAATCCCGGGGATGCTCGCAATCATCGCCACGAGCTGTTCCAGGTTCTTCCGCACTAACGGTTCACCGCCCGTTAACCGGATTTTATGAATCCCCATGTCCGCAACGACACGCACGACTTCGGCAATTTCTTCGAACGTCAGGATCTTCTCCGATGGCTCGAATTCCATCCCTTCTTCAGGCATACAGTAGATGCAGCGCAGATTGCAACGATCGGTCACCGATATCCGCAAATAATGATGCTCTCGACCATATTTATCGATTAAACGGGGAATGTTCATCCTTCTGCACTCCTTTCCGAAGTTACTTCTGATCTTCCTTCGGTATATCTGATAACAATGGGCGTCCGTTTTGGTAGACCTGTTGATTCAATTGATCACCAATCCACTCAGAGCCGTCTTCACCATGTTCTTTTTTCCAAATGGGCACAATCTGTTTGATCCGTTCAATGACGTATTCATTCGCTTCATAAGCCGCTTTACGATGCGGTGAGGATACGGCGATCACGACAGCGATATCCGATATCTCTAACCGGCCTACGCGATGTGTCACCGCAACAACGGTATCTGCCCAGCATTCACGTACCTCTTGCCCAATCCGCTCCAATTGCGCGACCGCCATGGTCGGATAGGCTTCATATTCGAGATATAAGGTCCGTTTGCCATAGGTCAATTCACGCACTGTGCCTAGAAATAACGAAATTGCTCCGGCTTCCCTGCGTTTCACTTTATTTGAGACTTCTTCCGGAACGATCGGTTGATCCGTTATCACAAACATCGATCTATTCATTCGTTCACTCCTAACTCAACGCGCTTACTTGTTCTCACGCACATAATCGCCGCTTTTACCGCCTTGTTTTTGTTCCACATAGGTCGTGCCTAGCACCATGTCCTTATCAATCGCTTTGCACATATCATAGATGGTGAGACTTACGACTTGGGCTGCCGTTAAGGCTTCCATTTCGACCCCCGTAACCCCCGTCGTCTTCACCTGTACTCGAATAGATAACGTCTGCTCATTCTCAACCTCGAACGTAATATCAATGCCTGTGAGCGGAAGCGGATGGCACATGGGAATAAGATCTGCAGTCTTCTTCGCTGCCATAATGCCCGCCACTTGCGCTACTGCCAGCACATCCCCTTTGCCGATTGACCCTTCTTGAATGCGTCGTAACGTCTCTTTACGCATGTGAATCTGACTCTTTACGATCGCGAGACGCTTCGTCTCGGCTTTGTCCGTTACGTCGACCATATGAGCTCGGCCTTGGTCATTGAAATGCGTTAATTCTTCCCCAATCAACTGTATGACCCCTTTCTTAACCCCCACTGACTGGAGGCAGCAATGCCACCGTATCATTCGGCGCTATGACATAGAACGAATCAACAAACTGTTCATTGACTGCAATCATGACATGATCGAGCAGCAGAGCCGGATAGCGGTTCTTTAGCTCATCAATGAAATCTGCTACCGAGATCGGACCAAGTTCTACCTCCATGCTGGATGCGCCTAACTGATCACTCAAATGGGCAAAACATAATATTTTCATAAGCTCACCTTCCTGACTTTTCTACTACAAAATAATTTGCTAGGTTAAGTATCGATGATACAGCTTCTTGGCTTCGAGCGGATCGGAGGTGCCATGTATCAGTGCTCTACCATCTTGGAAAATAACCATGCGATATTCGCCCTCTTGAATTTGAAGGAGATACAAATTCGACTTCACTTCGGCCTGCAACTGCACGGCATGTGAAGCTGCCAGATTCAAATCTAGCGGCTCTTGTCGCGGATAACGTATCCAGACCGAAGAACGACCGCATAACACCTCTGTTCTCATCGCCGACTCCGACTTCAGATAAGGATAGCTTGGTTGTGCCCCGCATGTCGGGCAAGACGCACGCTTCCCCGCCATATTCATTTGAATGGATTGGTGCATGTTCGACCAAAGATCAAAGACAGTAAATCGTTCCGACATCTGCGCTCGATTCCCAGACAGCCATTTGAGCGCTTCAGCCGATTGCATGGCCACGACCATCTGCACCGCCGGAGCAATAATCCCCTCTCGTTCACATGACGCAGAGCCGATCGGCATCCGTTCCAACACGCAGTGCAGACATGGCGACTGCCCCGGAATGAAGCTGCACACCGCACCATAACTGCTAGAGCAAGCACCGTAGATCCACGGGATTTGGTATCGATAGGCGACATCATTCAGGATATATCGAATGAAAAAATTGTCTGTTGCATCGAGCATCAAGTCTACCTTCGAATGATCTAGCAGCGCGATAAGATCAGAGGCTGTACAATCGATAACATGCGCATGTACGGTGATATCGGAATTGATCTGCCTTAACCGATTCGCCGCCGCTACAGCTTTGGGCAATTGATCGATCGCATCCTGCTCGCAGTAGAGCGACTGCCGCTGGAGATTACTCCATTCCACGTAATCACGGTCGATGATCGTGATCGTTCCGACGCCTGATCGTGCCAATAGTTCCGCATTCCCGGAGCCCAGCGCACCCGCTCCAACGATCAGAACATGCTTAGCCATTAATGCTTGTTGACCTGCAGTGCCGATTGGACCGAATTTCTGTTGTCTGCTATACCGATCATGAGACATGAGAGTCGCTATCTCCTTTCCGCTCTTGCAGTAATGCCGCATATTGCTCTGGTGTATCTACATCTGCTGTAAAATGATAGTCAATTCCCGCTTCTGTCCAATCGCTCTCCCCTAGACCGAGCCAATGCATCGAATCCAGTAATCCGGATAACCGGTACTGGTGTGATTCGAGTCTCTGAATGATAGATGGCAGCATCCGATGAGGTCGATACACCCCATGCAGCATTTGATGCTTGCCATCGACAACGGGGAGAACCGCGTCATAATCGCTTGCCCTTAGCCGAGATAACATCCACAAGGCAGCCGAAGCAGATAGTTTCGGATAATCACACCCAACGACCCAAGCAAATTCCGACTCGACGTGTAAAAAACCGGCATGAAACCCGCTAAGTGGACCATGCCCTGCATAAACATCCGGAATAAAAATAATATCGTTCGTTACCCATTTTGAATAAGATGAAACATCGTTCGTTACGATGATCAATCTAGTACAGATCGAACGCATCACCTTGATTTGCCGTTCAATAAAACGCTCTCCTTCGTAGTTCAAGAACGCTTTATTCCGACCATTCATCCGAGAATTGCGGCCTCCAGCCAGTATAATACCTGTTAACATCCGAGCACCGCCCTCTCTGAATGATTATCTACGTTTACGATACACCACATAACTGCGTGATAGGTATTTGATCGGCAAGCTTAGCATGTGTACGAGTCTTGTAAAAGGAAATACAGCAAATAGCGCTAGACCCAGAATAATATGAACTTTGAAGATGATAGGCACGGTATTCATTAACGTATAATCTGGCATAAATAGCAGCACACCGCGCATCCACGGTCCAATCGTCTCCCGATAATCGAATTCAGAGCTTCCTGTCATATTGAACAGTGTCGCTGCCATGCCTACCACCACGATCAACGTGAGCAAAATAATCGACAGCATATCGCCGAAGCTGCTCGTTCTACGAATTCGAGCATCCGAGAATCGGCGAATCACGAGAATGATACAACCGATGAGTGTCATCAGTCCCGCTGCAGATCCGATCCAGAGTGCCAACGTATGATACAGATGATCCGAGACACCGAGCGCTTCAAGCCACGTCTTCGGAATCAGAATCCCGCCGACATGACCGAAGAAGACGAGCATGATCCCGATATGAAATAGATTGCTTCCCCATCGAAGCTTCTTCTTCTCGAGCATTTCGCTCGATTTCGCCGTCCAACCGAACTGATCCGTATG
Organism: Paenibacillus sp. EB106-04-04-XG159; assembly: GCF_058791835.1. Taxonomy (NCBI): domain Bacteria; kingdom Bacillati; phylum Bacillota; class Bacilli; order Caryophanales; family Paenibacillaceae; genus Paenibacillus; species Paenibacillus sp. EB106-04-04-XG159. The sequence continues at coordinate 228,279 of NZ_JBYTDY010000007.1, forward strand.
GTATCGATAATAGAGTCCAACCAGAAAGATGATGAGAATGATATAGGGATAGATCACCCAGAGAAACTGACTTCCCCACGACATTACGCATTCCTCCCTACGTCACCGTACCCTGCAGTCGCCCACATTGGTCCGCATCCAAGTGAAGGTGAAGTGCTTCCGCATCCGACAAATGCTGTCATATCAAAGGATCCTTCTGTCATGTCCGATTGATCCATGAGGAATAGCATTGCATCGAGCACATGTCGATAGGGACTACGCATATGGTGGAGCGCATCTCGGATACTCTCTAACGCTTTCCGGAACGAGACCAGCAAGCCAATCCCGCGATCCTCGCTCGCTACCGCGACATATTCCAATACCAGCGGCAAATAATCCGGTAATTCATCCGTATCGAGGACGATCTCTTCTTCCTCATACACTTGTTTTAACTTCAATAATGCCGGACCGCGTTCACGATCATCCCCGAGCTGTCCGTAAGTCAAATACAAATTTGCTTTTTTGCTAAAATCAAAGGTCTTCACATAAGCCGCTGTAATTGCTTCCGCATCCATCCCCGCAAATTCAGCAAGACATTGACCCGCAAGCTCTTGCAGCGACTTTGCTGACTCAGCTTCTTCGTCTTGAATCAAATGGCACCAATTCACGTACATCTCGTCCGCGGTGTCGTGCCACGCTGTATCCGGATATTGTAATAGCTGTGAGAAGAGCATCCAACTAGAACGTCGCGTTAACTCTTTCAAGTCCAATCCCTCCTTATGTGATGAATAGCAGGCTTAACCGCCGCAGGGTCCTGGGCCACCCATCATATTCGTAAATCCGCAAGCGCCTTGCTCCGAATAGAGATCCGCGAATTCCTCGCGATGCGCTGCCGGGATGACAAAGCGGTCTTCATACTTCGCTATGGCCAATAGGCGGTACATTTCTTCCGTGTCTTTGGCCGTCATCCCGAACTGTTCCAGCATAGCAAGGTCAGGTGCCTTCTTCAGGTTAAGCGAACGCATATGCGAACGCATGACAGCCATCTTCTTCAGCACATGGGTGATGACTTCGGTATCTCCAGCTGAGAGTAGATTCGCGAGGTATTGTACGGGAATTCGCATATCGTCAATCGCTGGGAAAATATCATCTGGTGACGCAGTCGCCCCTTTGCCTTCTACCATGTTCGTGATCGGGCTCAGCGGCGGAACATACCAGACCATAGGCAATGTCCGATACTCCGGATGAAGAGGGAGCGCGATTTTCCAATCGACCGCCATTTTATAGATCGGCGAACGCTGTGCATGCTCGATCCAATCTTCAGGAATATTCGCTGCACGTGCTGCGGCAATCACTTCGGGATCATTCGGATCGAGGAAAATGTCTAGTTGCGACTCGTAGAGCTTTTGCTCGTCTGTGACGGAAGCCGCTGCTTCCACACGATCTGCATCATAGAACATAACGCCAAGGTATCGGATTCGACCTACGCATGTTTCCGAACAAATCGTTGGCAATCCTTGCTCGATTCTCGGGAAACATAGAGTACATTTCTCCGCTTTGTTCGTCTGCCAGTTGAAGTAGACTTTCTTGTACGGACAGCTCGATACGCAGAACCGCCAGGATCGGCATGCGTTCTGATCGACGAGCACAATCCCGTCCTCTTCACGCTTATACATCGCGCCTGATGGACAGCTGGATACACAGGACGGATTGATGCAATGCTCACATATTCGTGGCAAATACATCATGAACACTTGCTCGAATTCCATCCGAACCGCTTCTTCGATACCCGCCATATTCGGATCGCGATAACCGGATTTATGTACACCCGCAAGATCGTCTTCCCAGTTCGGTCCCCACTCCAAATTCATATACTTGCCTGTAATCTGGGATTTCGGACGAGCCACAGGCTGATGCTTGCGCTCCGGACTTTGTTGAAGCTTCTCGTAATCATAATCCCACGGCTCGTAGTAATCATCGATCGTTGGTTGATCAGGATTATGAAATATATTCTTCAATCGGTTGACACGGCTGCCGGAGCGAAGCTCCAGCTTGCCGTTCTTGAGCACCCAACCGCCTTTATATTTGTCTTGATCCTCCCACTGCTTGGGATACCCGATGCCTGGCTTGGTCTCGACATTATTGAACCACATATATTCCGCGCCTTTACGGTTCGTCCATGTGTTCTTACATGTAACAGAGCAAGTATGGCATCCAATGCATTTATCCAAGTTCATGACCATCCCGATTTGCGCTTTAATCTTCAAGCCAATTCACCTCCTCAAGTTTGCGGATCACGACGTACAGGTCTCGCTGATTCCCAGTTGGTCCGTAGTAGTTGAATCCGTAGCTCAGCTGCGCATACCCGCCGATCATATGCGTTGGCTTCACATGAATCCTTGTCGGGCTGTTATGCGTTCCGCCGCGCGTCGTTGTCACATCGGTCGCAGGCACGTTGATCGTCCGATCCTGTGCATGGTGCATGTAGGCCATGCCGCGCGGCATCCGGTGGGTTACCACCGCACGTGCAACGACGGCGCCATTCTGATTGAAGCATTCGATCCAATCGTTATCCGTGACGTCCGCATCAGCGGCATCGTCTTTGTTGATCCAGACGGTTGGTCCGCCGCGGAACAGCGTAAGCATCGGCAGGGAGTCAAAATACATACTGTGAATTGACCATTTGCTATGCGGAGTCATGAAGTTCAGGACGATTTCCTTCCCTTTCGTTGCCGGACGCTTCTTGTTCGTATGGAACGGAGCGTGCTTCATCGTCGGTTTGTAGATTGCCATATTCTCGCCAAATTCGGTCAGTAGCTCATGATCCAGGAAGTAATGCTGACGTCCAGTCAGCGTGCGATACGGAATCAATCGTTCCACATTTGTCGTAAATGGAGAATAACGGCGTCCATGCTGCTCCGAACCACTGAATGCAGGTGAAGTTATTACCGTCTTCGGTTGTGTCGTAATCTCGTTGAAAGTGAATCGTTCTTCGATACGATCCTCCGCCAAATCCTTCAATTGAAGCGCAGTCTTCTTCTCTAGTGCTTCCCACGCTTTGACGGCCATTTTCCCGTTACTCGTGGAAGACAATGTGAGAATCGCTTCCGACATGTGCCGATCTGTAACGAGCTTCGGACACCCTTCGCTGATCCCGGGTTCATCGACAACCCCATTCACTTTTTTCATCAATTCGTATTCGTCTGCCGCAGACCAGTTCATTCCTTTGATGCCGTACGGCTTATCTTTAATATTCGGTCCAAGCGATGTCATCTTCTTATACACCGTGGTATAATCCCGCTCCACGACCATGAACTTCGGCATCGTCTTGCCTGGAATCGCCTCGATCTCACCTTTGCTCCAGTCGAGAATCTTGCCGAAAGGCTGCGCTAGCTCATCGGGGGTATCATGCTGTAGCGGTACAGCGACAATGTCGCGTTGCGGCGCATCAAATTGCGTTGCTGCCATATCTGTGAAAGTCTTCGCAATCGTCTTGAACGTCTCCCAATCCGACTTCGATTCCCATAATGGCGGCACCGCCGGATTGAATGGATGAATGAAGGGATGCATATCGGTCGACGAGAGATCACTTTTCTCATACCAGGTTGCCGCGGGCAGGACGATATCGGAATACACGGCGGTTCCGGACATCCGGAAATCGATATTCACCATGAGATCGAGCTTACCTTCAGCCGCCTGCTCATGCCATTTCATTTCCTTGGGGCGTATCGTCTCCGAGTCATCATTTAATAGACCGTTATGCGCACCGAGCAGGTATTTCAAGAAATACTCATGCCCTTTACCGGAGCTTGAAATCAAATTCGCACGCCAGACGAACATCACTTTCGGATGATTCATCTCGGCATCGGGATCTTCGATCGCAAACTGCAATTCTCGATTCTTGAGCCGGTTGGCAACATAGCCCGCAATCGCCTCGGGGGTATCATGTCCTTGCGCGGCTGCTTCGTTCGCTAGGTCAATGGAATTCACATTAAACTGCGGATAAGAAGGCAGCCAGCCTAAACGCGCAGCCATGACGTTGTAATCGGCATAATGCGCATAACGCGCTTTATCGACTAAAGCTGACGTATGTCCATCCACGGGATTGGATTCGAACCTCCATTGATTCGTTGCAAAATAGAAAAAGGATGTCCCATTCTGCTGCCGCGGAGGCATCGTCCAGTCTCTTGCAAAGGCCACACTCGCCCAACCTTCCGCAGGACGCAATTTCTCTTGTCCGACATAATGCGCCCACCCGCCGCCATTTACCCCTTGGCAGCCTGTCATTAAGACCAGGTTCAGCACACTGCGATAAATCGTATCCGAGTTGTACCAGTGGTTGATCCCTGCACCGACGATGATCATCGAACGGCCTTCGCTATCTACCGCATTCTGCGCGAACTCTCTCGCAATCTGAATGACGGATGCGCGATCGACGCCGGTAATTTGCTCTTGCCACGCAGGCGTGTATGCGGTGTTCGCGTCATCGTAGTCGCTTCCACGGGTCGAATCGACGCCATATTGAGCGAGCATGAGATCGAACACGCTAGTGACGCGATATTCCGATCCATCTGCATCCGTAATCGTACGGTACGGGATTAGTCGAGAAATCGCGCATTTTCCTTCGTCTGCGAAATAAGGAAGCTTGATCTCGAGTTGACCTTCAGCAGATTCCCGCAATCCTAGCTGCGGTGAAATCTCTTCACCTGTTAACGTATCGATTGGTTCTAGATTCCATTTTCCCTCTTCGCCCCATCGTGAGCCGATCGTGCCATTTGGAATACGAAGCTCACCCGAGATCTCATCGATGAGAACCGTTTTCCATTCCTTGTTATTCGTCTCGATCCCGAGATCGTTCGCCGTGAGGAACCGTTCCGCCGTGAATGCGCCATCTTGCTCTTGGAGCAGCACAAGGAACGGGAAATCAGTATATTTCTTTGAATAATTTTCAAAATACGACGTTCTTTGTTTCACATAAAATTCGTTCAGAATGACATGCCCCATTGCCATGGCGAGTGCGCCATCCGTCCCTTGCTTCGCTGGCAGCCATTTGTCAGCAAACTTCACGAATTCCGCGTAGTCTGGACTGATCGATACGACTTTAGTTCCGCGGTAACGAGCTTCCGTCATGAAATGCGCGTCCGGCGTTCTTGTCAACGGTAGATTCGAGCCCCAGACGAGCAAGTAGCTCGAGTTGTACCAGTCGCTGCTCTCCGGAACATCCGTCTGATCCCCCCAGATTTGCGGGGAGGCCGGCGGTAAATCCGCATACCAGTCGTAGAAGCTGAGCAGCGGTGAGCCGATGAGGGATAGGAACCGTGATCCTGCCGCATAACTTACCATCGACATCGCCGGAATGGGGGAAAACCCGATCACGCGGTCCGGACCATATTGCTTGATGGTATGGATCATGGAGGCGGAGATAATCTCGGATACTTCATCCCACGACGCCCGAACCATGCCGCCTTTCCCGCGAGCCGATTTATACATTAGTTTTTTGGCGTCATCCTGAACAATCGATTTCCACGCCGCAACGGGATCAGAATGCTTGCTCTTCGCTTCGCGCCATAGATTTAGCAGCTTGCCACGAATATAGGGATATTTCACACGAAGCGGACTGTAGAGATACCAGGAAAAGCTGGCTCCGCGCGGACAGCCGCGCGGCTCGAATTCCGGCATGTCAGGTCCTGTCGTCGGGTAATCCGTCTGCTGCGTCTCCCACGTGACGATTCCGTCTTTCACGAATATTTTCCAACTGCATGAACCTGTGCAATTCACACCATGTGTTGAACGAATAACTTTGTCGTGCTGCCAACGATTCCGGTACATATTCTCCCAAGAACGATCAGCTGTGGATTCTTCGCTCCACCCTTCCGCATTCGTCTCGCGTTTGCGGAAAAACTTCAGCTTTTGTATAAGCGGGTTGGACTTGTTCATCGTTTCAGCTCCTTGCGCCTTATGATACTTTCATTGTAGAGGCTGGAGCTTGTTGATAAGAGAGGGGAACTCCCTCATTCCACGGTAGGGATTCCCCGATATCGATGATTGAAATGGACTACAAGAGGGATCGCGCGAGGGAAACAGCTTCCTTAAGGAAAGAGGTTTGATCCTTAATCAACAGGATTGGCGGGGATTGGAGGCCTATTGGCTCCTCCCAACTGATCAAAAGGCGGATATCTGCTGCTTGGGCGAGCAAATCGTGCATCTCGTCGACATGATGAATCAGTGCGATCTTCGGGTATCGTGCCGATTTGAAGCCTTCAGCGATGAGTATATCTACCTTGCCAACGAACTGCTGCGCAATTTCGTCAAGCGAAGTCGGGCTTTTCCGCATGGAGCGGGTAGCCGTCGATGAAGTTAAGACCGTTTCTATCGCGCCATGAGACAAATGCTTCTCACTATCCGTCTCCGGGTCATCTAAGCGGAATTCGTGCGCATCATGCTTGGCCGAGCCGACTCGAAGCCCTTGGGCAGTCAGCTCCGCGATAAGCTTGCAAGCAAGCGTTGTTTTGCCGCTGTTTTTGTAACCGACAATTTGCAGGACGGGAACTACGGGTACAATGAAGTCATCGCCAGATGGAATGCTCATGCCTCTTCGCTCCTTTATTCATAGAAACCCTTTAAAGGAATAATCTCGACAAGTGACCCCGCCTGATAACCTTTTGGAGAACCTGGCAAACAAATCAAGCAATTTGCATCCCGTAAGGATACGGTCACACTCGACATATCATAGCCTACGGGTGCTGCCGTTAGCTTGCCTGCTTGTTCGGACATGCGCCCTCGGATAAAACGTGTAAAGCGATCCGACTTCACATAATCCACGGTCAATGTCGCCATCACTCGGGGTTCAGGGACGCGGTCTGCGCCAATCATGCCTTGGAGTGCAGGTCGAAGGAACAATCTGCTGCCGACATAACATGCAGCGGGGTTGCCAGACAATGCGAATATCGGCTTCCCTTGCCACATCCCGAACGTTGTCGGACTTCCTGGACGCATCATCACCTTGTTGAATACCAATTCGCCATCCCATTCCTGCGTCACATCATACAGAATGTCGTGATCCCCGACAGATACACCGCCCGTCGTAACAACAACGTCATGTTCAGGGATTGCCTCGCGGATCAATTGCTTCGCAATATCTGCATCGTCTGGCACTTGATCCATCACGACGGGAATGCCGCCGAACGCCGTAATGGCTGCAGCTAACATATACGCGTTGCTATTTCGAACACGCCCAGGCCCTAAGGCATCTTCCACACGCAGCAGCTCCGCACCGGTAGAAAGAATCGCAACTCGAGGCTGTTGATAGACTTGTACCGTATGGATGCCAAACATCGCCAGCAGCGCAATTTCGCCGGCACCGATCTGTACACCCGAACGTAATACGGTCTCATTCTCGGAGATCTCAATTCCAATCGGAGACACATTCTCCCCTACGGCCACGGCCCCCTTCACCTTGCAAAGTCCCGTGCCGTCCGGTGCGATGTCTTCCGCTGTCATCTCGTATTTGATCACCGCATCCGCGCCTTCTGGTACCGCTGCCCCTGTCATGATCCGAATGCATTGACCAGCCTGTAATGTCTTCTTCGATACCTTGCCTGCAGGAACGTTGTCGATGATATGCAGTGAAACGGGTATACCCATCGACGCTTGCCTCGTATCTGCAGCCATAACCGCGAAACCATCCATCCCCGAACGGCGAAAATGCGGCATTGGCTGTGGCGCAACAAGCTCCACAGCCAAAACTCTACCGATACTTTGCATAATCGGTACTTTTTCCGTTGGCATTACACGCACACAATCCAGAACGAGACGCGTTGCCTCATGAACGCTGATGGCTTTGCGTATGAAGGTCTTCAATTCTTTTCTACCGTTCATGGAAGTACCTCCTACTATGATTTAATACTCGTTGCGACTTTACGTGATTGGTTCTGAATGTCCACAGGGTCGATTTCACTGAACACGCCGACATAATAATTCGTTTCTCCAACATCATTTTGAATCCCGTTAATCGTTAGATGCTGCAAATACAGTTCGCCATTTTGTTTTTTGTTCCAGATGTTGCCCGACCACGCGTGTTTTGCTTTGAGCTGCTTCCACATTGCTTCATAGAACGTTTGATCATGCTTTCCGGATTTCAAGAAGCCTGGCTTCTGTCCAATAGCGGCCTCACCGGTATAGCCTGTAATTTCTGTGAACGCCGGATTCACGGTTAGAATCAGCCCTTGGGGATTGGTGACCAATACCGCTTGCGAAGTGCTCTGTACAATTTGTTCCGCTAATTTCACGCGGTCCTGCCAATACATGTAGAGAACGAGAAGTACGCTGCACAACGCGACCATCGCTAACGCCATGAATCCGATCGCATAATGACCTGTCATCGCGAGCAGTAAGGACAACATGAGCGGCGGGAAGAATCCGCCTAATCCTCCAAGCGCAGATATCAAGCCGTTCGCAATCCCGGATTGCTTCGCGAAGTAGAGCGGAACCAATTTAAAGATCGTACCGTTACCTAGTCCCGCGCATAGACCGATCAACAAACAACCTACGGTAAAGAGCGGAATCGAAGGAGAGAAAGCGAGCATAATGCCACCGATTGTGAGTCCACTGAACACGAACAGCAATATTTTGAATGGGTTGAATTTATCCCCGAGCCATCCTCCCACCGGCCGCATAAAGGTCGCGAGGGTAACGAATCCAGCGGTACGCAAGCCTGCATCGACTTTACTGATACCGAAGTTATTCACAAGATGATTGGGCAAGAAGACGGTGAATGCCACAAATGCCCCGAACGTAATGAAATAGAAGAAACAAATCAGCCACAACTTTTCATTCTTGTAGATGCCATTAATTTGTTCCACCAACGCGACATTAAGCTTCGTTTCCTTCCGATCCCCGATGAAGAAGTTCGCAAGGGCAAAGATCGCGAGCAGAATTAAATAGACTTGAACCGTCGAACGCCATCCGATCTGCGTCGCCAATACCGGGGCGAAGAATGTACTCAACGCCGAACCCAAATTCCCAAGCCCGTAAATTCCGTTAACGAACCCATGTTTTTCTTTGGAGTAATATTTCGGCAAGGAGGTAACCCCTACGGAGAATGTCGCACCCGAGATCCCTAAGAACAACCCGCCTATAATCAGATCGAGGAAGCTCTTGGCTTGACTGATGTAGAATACGGGTGCGAGCAGCAACACGAAGCTAATCAAGAACATGTTGCGCGCCCCGTATTTATTGGTCCAATATCCGAATGGGATCCGCAAGATCGAGCCAAGTACGACAGGTACAGCCGTGACTAACGATAATTGCCCCGGTGTTAATGGAATACCGTCTTTGATGAATACAATTAATGATGATAAGATGCCCCATACTGCAAATCCGAGAATCAGACTCAAGGTTTGCAAGGGTAATATCGCTTTGGATGGTTTCATGCCCATTCCTCCTCGTGAAATCGACTACCTATGATTCATTATCCGTGGAGTTAGTCATGAAAAAAATTGGGGAATTCCCTCATTTGCTTTCTAGGAAATTCCCCATCTCGGATCTGTGCTATTTAGTTCCAGTTCAACTCGTCTAATAATAATCGCGTGGGTACGGTAAATCGCACCGACTGACGTCGTTCTTCCATCATGATTTCCAAATCGCATTTTAATGCTAACAGTTGATCTTTAACGGGATTAAACATTTCTCGGGATAAATGGCATTCCCCTTCGCATTCATATTCGACCAAGGTATGTCCCGCATCGTTTTGTCCTAACACAATCTTAGCCGTGGAATTAGTATGGATGCAGTGGCGTACGAGCAGTTCGAGGATCGTCGTGATCTGCTCTTGCCTCTCATGCGACAATCGCATAATACGCTGATCTAATAGTTCGCAGGTGACGCCTTCCGAACGATAATCCCGTAATCGCTGTAGGAGCGGGCTAGCTTGAGCTATCTGTACCTTGCCGTGCATATCATCTGATAGAGGATGGATCGTGATGCTGTCATATAATTCAGCGAGATTTGCAGCAGATCGCTCTACATCTTCAATCTCTTGTTCGCTGAACACCCGCTCCTCCCGCTGACCTACCAGCAGAACACCGTAAGATTGCTTCTGCTCGATCCGGCCCGAGTCTACCGATACTCCCATGCCAGACCGTAACGATTCCACGAGGAAAATAGGATACTCCAACACCTCATCCTGCACTTCTTCAGGGAAAGAAGTGATCACATGAGGTCGTCTGGCTTGCAATACCTTTCCTGCCATCCCGCTGCCCATTCGCACCGTAATTTTTTTGTATCGCTCCGATTTAGCACCAAGCGCAATTTTCCAATAAATATCCCGATAATTCGCATCAGCAAGTGCAACGGCGACGAAATCGAGCGCCATGTCTGACTTCAGCTGCTGCAACTCCAACTGAATTCCTTGCTGGATCGTCAGCGGTTGGTCACTTTCGTTAATCAAAGTCGAGCAACCCCCTTCTATAAGCGAATTTCATCAATTCGCGACGATTATTCAACTGGAGCTTTTCCATGATATTGGCCTTATGGTTCTCTATCGTCTTGACGCTGATCGATAGCAGCTCAGCGGCTTCTTTATTCGTATACCCCTTCGCGACAAGCGTCAAAATCTCTTTCTCTCGTTCAGTTAACGCCTCGAACGTGTCTTTCGTCTCCCTTGTCAGACCTTGCAAGTATCCTTCGATCACTTTCTTCGTTGCTGTCGGATGCAAATAGACAAGTCCCTGATGGACTTGCATAATGGCGGTCACGAGCTCCGAGATAGGCGCTGACTTGAGTATATAGCCTGACGCTCCTGCCTTCAGTGCACGAAATAGATATTGCTCATCGTCGTGCATCGTAAGAATAATGACCTTGACCTCCGGCATCGATTGCAGCAGCTCGCTTGTCGTAAACAGACCATCTCGACCATTCGGCATGCTCAAATCCATGAGTACAAGGTCAGGATGCAATTCTAAGGCTATCTTCATGCACGATATGCCATCCGCCGCTTCTCCCACGACCTTTATCCCCGGTTTCGTATCCAGAACTGCACGAAGCCCACTTCGAACAACGGCATGATCATCGACAATTAACACTTTGATATCCATCGTATGTACATCCTCCCGTTTATCTGGCATGCTGATCGCCAATTGGCACCTTGACATGTATCGCTGTCCCTTTTCCAGTTGTCGATTGCATGTCGAATTCCCCGCCAAGGATATTCACGCGCTCCTCCATACTATAGAGTCCAACGCCTTGACGTAGTTCGGTTGTAATCACAAAGCCTATCCCATAATCGCGAATATGCAGCTCTGCGAGTGTCGGCAGCAGCTTTAACCTGACATCGACCACTTCGGTCTGCGAATATTTCGCTGCATTTGTGAGCGCCTCTTGAACGATGCGGTATAAAGCAATTTCATGAGCCGCCGGCAATCGCCCGCTGTCTCCTTCAATCGTGAACAACACCTGAATCCCGAATTTCTGCCCATATAGCCGAACATAGTTGCGGAGCGCGGCCACGAGTCCAATATCATCAAGCGCAGAAGGACGCAATTCTACGGATAAATCACGAATATCTTCGATGGTATAGCGAATGGATTCCTGCAAGGCTTGCATTGGCTCGTCTGTTGGAGTATGCTCTTCCGACTCAATTGAAGCTTTCAATACTTCCGTTTGAATCAAAATACTATATAACGACTGACCTATTCCGTCATGCAGCTCACGCGAGATGCGTTTACGTTCATTTTCTTGTGCGGACAGAATCGAGTGGGTAATCATTTTAGCAATCTGATGCTGTTCTTCCTGACGCTGTTCCTCTACTTCCTGCACACGAAGAATGTTCAACAGACCATACATCGGATCCTTATATTGCGATACACTTACATTCATGGATTTAATCAATCCGCTTGGCGTCGTCAACTGCAACTCTACAGCCTGTGGGCTAGGCTTAGTTATAAAACAATTTTGATAGGAACACAGCTTGTTCAACCCTGGATAATTCGAACAAAGATTGCAGAAATTCAGCGTAACCGATTCATTGTCCATTTTCATCATCTGACCTGCGATGGGATTCATTCGCACGATGTTCAACGCATGATCCAGCACCAGAATCCCATCGGGACTATGCTTGAACACATTCGAGAGCAATTCTTGTTCAGAACGTAGTTTGTGACTCTGCCAATAAATAATAAAGAAAAATAATGTGGTGATCATTAGTACAAATAAAAAAACCGGAACATAATCCAGCCAGCTTCGACTCTTCTCATGTAGGATGGCACGAATCGCAAATACGATGATCAAAGTTGTGCTTAGGGTCAATATTCCGTTCTTCACCATGAATTTAACGAATGTTTTTGTCTTCAGGAACGTTGACATCAATGGCGCTCATTCCCTCCGTCATTTCTTACTGAAAGTCTATCATTGATTTTATTTATAGAGGTGTAACGTTTATTACATTTTTGCGAAAGTACTTTCCTCGGTAACAACAATTGAAGACCAAAGTGATCATATGGATAAATGTGAATTGACAGATGTATAACCCTCGCGAATTTTTTAATAACATATAGATTAATGTGACGGATACTCTTTAATAGTTTATTTTCTAATGAAATTTCCTTTATTGTAACGCAAGAAAACGAAGATAATAAAAAAACAAGTCAATCATGGTGGTAACTGACCATAATCGACCTGTTTGATGTATCGGCATAGCGTTATTTAGGTTATAAAATTAAAGCATTTGATGTGCATACAAATAAAGTGGTGAAATCTTTATACGGGTATTACATGGGTTATATGTGTTATTGATTAATACACAAAATCACAAATGGATTTTTGAAAGGAAATCTTGGAGCATTTTCTTTACTGGTACGCTAGCAGTGTGTAATAAGTCGTTTACACGTTGAAGTATCTTTGGGTTATCTAATATCATTTTTTTACTTTCTTGATCTGTAAAACTTCTTAGTGTATCAATGCATATCTCGAATAATTCCTCATCATTAGTACCGAGCAATGATAATAAAATATTAAGTTCATGTACATTACACTCATTATCCAAACAATATGCTAATTTCCTCTGCCAATCTATTGGTTTACTAAGCACTCGATTAGATAATTCGTCCCAATCACTTGGACTAAACTCTGAAAGTATCTCATTTGCAATGACACAACCATCATCGTACCAAGAATCTACTGTTGTATCAGCAGATAAAAGGTTATCTAGTTCTTTGTACATTTTGAAGCCTCCACATAATTTTAAATTAAAAACCTGCTGGGCGAGACGCGTTTATCGTGCCTGTTGGATAACTGCTTGTTACATCATCACCAACTTTGATTACATCAATTTCCACACCATTTATAGTAGCCCTATGCCAAGTTGCTCTATCCCTTATTCTTGAAGCAATAGCAGGAGTATTACCAGCATCAGTTATGCTCTTGATAATTTGTTCATCACTCCAAGAATCTGGAAATAATGTACTCTTTTTTAGTTTGGACATATTTCCGTCAGGGTACTGCTTTGTAAAAGCTACATTTTTTGTACCATCAGCGTTAGTAGATAATACTTCAACTGCGAAATTATCGTTAGCATTGTTAATGTTTGGTGAATGTCCTCCTATTAATTCATTTTTTGGAATCTTCCGTTGTCCTTCTAATATCTTTGCTTCCATTTCTGGACTAATTACTGTTTTCGGAATAACGTCATTACCACCATCACCCGTCTCCTCATCGGCTTTATCCTTATTCGGCGTATCGTTATCCGACTTCTTGGGATCGTCCGTGTGCTTGCCCGGACTGTTGCCGTCATTTTTCGGAGGCTTCGGATGAACCGGGACGTCGATATCCGGCTTCCGGGAACCGAGCTTATCCAGAAGCTTGCGCACATAGCGGCTTCCTTTCATTCCCAGCCAGCTTAGCGCTTTACCGAATGGGATTCGGTTTAGTACAGTGCCTATAGCGAAGGAAAGCGCTTTTTCGGGAGTTAACAGCTTCTTCGGATTGCGGATATAGCCGGCAATCTCATGCCCGCTCCCGGCGATTCCCATCCCCGTCATTACGTAGCCAAAAGCCGGCCAGAATCCGACGAACAGCAGTGACAAGGCAAGAGCTCCGAGCAGGATCGCGACCTGTTCATACCAATCCAGCCGATCCCACCAATTTTGCAGCGAGTCAAACATGCAGGCGAAACATGCCGGTTCTCCTCCACTCGTCTGTGCCCCAATGCTTATGAACAGACCGGCCACGAGCAGAATTATAGCGAATCCGGTTAACGCCCGGCAAAGAGATTTTACCCGAGCATCGATAGATTCCTGTCTACCGGCCGCTTCTTCATTTCCATAAAGCAAATGAAATCCAAGCTCCCTGCGCTCCCGGTAAAAGCCTAGCCAATATATGAATTTCCCCCGATCCAGACAAAAAGAGCGGGTCATATTCCACAGCTCGGTAAACGGATTAAGTAGCGGCTCGTTCGGCAGCGACGGAAGGCGGTTTCGTATTTTGTTCAGCGACCAGTAATCGGCAAAAATCGATGCGGCCAGCATTAACATAAAGACCGGCTGAGTTTTGTAACCGCTGCCGGTCCAATCATGAAGCCAGAACACCCAATCAGGCAGCCGATGCTGACCGTTATAAGCCGCGTGATCCAGGATGGACCAAAGGAGAATGATTGCCGGGAAGAGAAAAACCCATTTCGTCAGTCTTGTACGCAGCCGATAGGCAATTCCGCATGCAAGCGCGATCATGGCGGTATGTACGGGATGACCGACGGTCATTAGCGTCGGGAACAGACTTTCTTCAAAACGCCCGGGAAATAGCGAGAAAAAGTCCCAATGGATCGTTTCGCCGCCCAGCCATGTAAAGCCGTAGCCGAACGCGCCGGAACTCTGCCACCTTCGGGACAACTCCTCCATCAGTTGGAAGCCGATGCCGGTTGCCGCGCCGATGAGCGTGTAGTCACTTAAACTCAAGGCAGAAGCTCGACGTGAGAACAACAGAAAAATGCCTAGCGGAAGGAGCTTCCACAATTCTTCGAAAATTGGCGTAATCACGGCAACGGACCAAGTGTCGGAAGTTTTTCCGCCGAAAAGGACGTGGAAAGAATTAACCGTAAGTGTCGTTAAAGGTACGACAAGGAAAACGCCTGCCAGAACGAACAGAACGACCTGTTTCCACGGCATCGTTTTGCTTCGGCACAGAAACCAAAACTGCAGCAGCACATAAAACGACCATAAATATTGAACCATCATAGTACGCGATTCTTTAATGAAAAACAAGCTTAAAACAAACATGATTAACGAAATCCAGGAAAAAATCGTATACGCCGTTTTAAGAAACGGATAGTTCTCAATCCATGATTGGCAAGTTCGATAAATGGCCTCAAGGAAATCCCGAATTCCGGTTCGAATGGACCAGATCGGTTTCATCACGGTCGCCTCCTTTAAAAGCCGGCCTTGTGCGAGCGAGACGTCTCCCTTGACGCCGGTCCGGCCATGAGTATATATGAAATCATGAAAACCATGGTTACCGATCGATCAAAGCGGAGGTTTATAGAGTAACAACCCGCAACGCAACCTATTTCTCGCGGGATATTAGAATTATAGACACTCTTACATAATGTGGCAAAAGGCTCTGGTCTCAAATCTTGATGATTATGTCGATAAAAATCCGGGAAACTTCGGAACTATGAGCGGAAATGAATACGAAAAAGGAGACAAAACCCGTTAACAAATCCGGGTCGTCTCCGCCTTTTGATTTCCCATTAATAGTTGCTCACAATTGATAACCGAGGTTCCGAGAATATAGCTGTTAATCAGACTGATAAGTGCAGACTAAATCTGCCGATTTCCATTCGTATCGAAGCTCTAATTCGTCTCCGCTGCGGTCTGCGGACATAATGAAAGGCTCCGCTTTGGGCTCGTGCAAAATAACCCAAATATCGTTTCCTTTCTTCTCGTATTCCCCTATCCATGATTTGGTGTGGTTACCTATCGTTTCATGAACGGATAAGGGGTCCCTATTTGAAGTAGGATTTTCAAGAAATTTCATCTCGGAAAAACAAGCCGACGATTGGGAACCGGCTTCAAGCTTCCAGTGCCCCTCTATTTTCAAATCTGTGGCTTCCGTTTTTATTGCATCATTACACCCAACCAGCAAGGAAACGGCAATTAATGCAGCAATCGTTCCAACTACTTTACTTTTCATCAATAACCCTCCGTATCTTGAAGCATTTCCGGGATAAGATATGCTTCATTAGCACAAGAAGTGCACGCTTGTTTTACGGTTGATCTCCTCTACATCTGCTTCTCGATTCGAAGCCGTGCGGCACTGAAAGACTATTCCTGTTTATTAGCGGGCTTGTCTTCATTAGGGACCATAGTTACTAAAGCAAAAGGCTGCCAATTCTGCTGGCAGCCCTGAGTATATGTTAGTTTAATCTTTGATTATTGTATCAAGTATCTTCCTGTGATCGACTGCTCCGCGTGGATGATCTGCTGGGGTGTCCCCTCGAATACCACCTGGCCGCCCTTGCTGCCTCCGTCAGGTCCCATATCGATGATCCAATCCGCTTGGCTGATCACATCGAGGTTGTGCTCGATGACGATCACCGTATTACCGGTATCCACGAGGCGGTTCATGATCCCTAGAAGGTGACCGATATCTGACATATGAAGGCCGGTCGTCGGTTCGTCCATCACGTATATACTGCCTTGCTTATGCAGCTCGCTTGCTAGCTTGAGGCGCTGGCATTCGCCGCCTGAGAGCGTACTGAGTGGCTGACCAAGTGTAATATAGTTCAGCCCCACATCACTCATCGCCTGGAGCTTGCGCACGACCTCTTTTAGCTGGAAAAAGTCCAATGCCTGCTCCACTGTCATCTCTAGTACTTCTGCAATTGACTTGCCATTCAACTTGTACTCGAGTACCTCTTCCTTGAAGCGTCTTCCTTCGCATACTTCGCATGGCAGCTTCACGCTGTCGAGGAATGCAAGGTCCGTATACACAACACCCAGCCCTTGGCAGTTCTCACAAGCCCCCTTGGAGTTGAAGCTGAACAAGCCTTGATTGACCTTGTTCGCTGAAGCAAACGCTTTGCGCACATCATCCATAATACCCGTGTAGGTCGCAGAATTTGAGCGTGTTGACACGCCTACCGCCGACTGGTCGATAACGATCGCATCCGGATGCTGGCTGAGGAATACTTCGTTAATCAGCGTACTCTTGCCCGAGCCGGCGACACCCGTAATGACTGACAGCACTCCGGTTGGTATATCTACACTCACGTTCAGCAGGTTGTGCAGTGTGGCATCCTTGACGGTCAGTTTACCGGATGGCTGCCTGCAATCGTGCTTCAGCTGGAGTGGCCGTTTCATATAGTTACCAGTCAATGTGCCTGAGTCCAGCAAACCATGGTAGCTTCCTTCATATACGATGGTCCCTCCGCGGCTGCCGGCGTATGGCCCGACATCGACAACATGATCCGCCACCTTGATCACATCGGGATCATGCTCGACGACAATCACCGTATTGCCCTTGTCGCGCAGCTTCTGCAGCAATTCATTTAACCGGTGTACGTCACGGGGATGCAAGCCAACGCTGGGCTCATCGAAGATATAAGTGACATCCACCAGACTGCCGCTCAGGTGCTTCACCATCTTGACGCGCTGCGACTCGCCGCCGGACAATGTGTCCGTCTCACGATCCAGCGTCAAGTAGTCAAGTCCGATATCCACCAGATGCTGCAAACGCTCCGTCAGCGACTTAACGACCGGCGCGGCGGCAGGATCGTCAATCTCTTGAATGACGCGAATAAGCTGGCTGACCTCCATGGAGGACAGTTCCGCAATGTTGAGTCCATTGACTTTGCAGCTGAGTGTGGCTTGACTCAGTCTCGCACCCTGGCAACTTGGGCACGTGCACTCGGTGATGTATGGTGCAACCGATTTTTGTGTGCGCTCGGACTTCGTCTTCACATCCTGCTTAATGTATTTGTTAGTGAACTTCTCCATGGCGCCTTCCACTGTAATATTCGTTGCCTTACCGGCGAAATCCATCTTCACTTTCCTTGCCTTGCCGTACAGCAGCTGCTCAAGGTCCTCATCCGAATAATCGCTTAACTTCTTGTCAAGATCGTAGGACCCAGACTGCACGAGCATGTTCCATTCCCAGTCGTTCACCGAATAACCTGGCAGCATAATGGCCCCTTCATTCAACGACTTTGACATGTCCACCGCCTTGCTCATGTCAACGCCTAATTTGCGGCCAATTCCGTTACATTCAGGACACATCCCTTGCGGATCGTTGAACGAGAACATATTCACTCCTCCAACATGAGGCTGACCCACTCGTGAGAAGAGAAGGCGGAGAATGGGAGAAATATCGGTGATCGTGCCCATGGTGGAATGGGATCCACCACCCAGCCTCTTTTGATCCACAATTACGGCCATGCTCAGGTTCTCGATCGCGTCCGCATCTGGCTGCGGATAGTGCGGCAGGAAAGTACGTACGAACATGCTGAAGTTCTCATTCAGCAAACGCGTTGATTCTGCAGCGATCGTATCGAAGACGATCGATGACTTGCCGGATCCGGATACCCCGGTGAAGATCGTAATCTTCCGCTTGGGAATACGCAAGGATACATTCTTGAGATTGTTTTCCCTTGCAGCCGAGATTACGATATATTCTTGATTAGACTCGCTCATAACTAACATCCTTCCGAAAGTGTCAATTTCAACTTATATTCACATTGCACCATTCATCGTGCTTAGACAGTCGGCAGCCCGAACTTGTACCTGTTATTGTTTTAACCAGAGAGGTGATGCAAAAGCTATTCTCGAATATTAAGGGTATGTCCATAAATTTAAATTTGATAATCTAAACTCTACTATGGTGCCACTTCCTCATGAAGTTTTCAATGCATACAGCTGCGAAACCATTCGGTCGAGTCTCTCTTTGATTAGGATCGCCTCCGCATATCGGGCTGGAATGCCCTCATAGCCGTAGTAGATACCTGCCAACCCGCCGGAGATAGCGCCGATCGTATCGGAATCTCCTCCTAAGTTTGCCGCCTGCTGCACGACTCCTTCAAAATCTGAAGAATGGAGCAATATATGTAGTACCCACCGAAAGGTATGCACCACAAAACCGCTCGGCGCACAATCCGGCTGCGCTTCAATGTTGCCTTCGTATTCACTTCCCGCCACCTCGGCCATGATGGCTGCTTTTAAGTTTTCGCCCTGTAGAAGGCGATGAGCTATTCGGTTGTATATGACGCAGACTTCGGCGCACCTTGGATCATAATGCGTCATCCGTGACTGTATGACCGTCACTCGGTCAATGTCCGCCGGGTCCTTGTACGCCAGTGCCGCTGGCAGGCATCGCATGAGGGATCCATTCCCGGCGCTTTGCCCCATATCCATGTGTGCAAGAAGGGCCGTTTCGAACCAGTCTCCCTCGTATTTTTTAAAAACATGACGGATGATGTTCCCTATGTCTTTGGGTCGCGATTGGTACCATTCCATAAAAAAACGCCCGATCGCCTCCATCGGCTCCGCAGGATTTTCGAGTATCCCTTCCGCAACACAAAGCGTCATCATCGTATCGTCGGTCACTTCTCCCGGTTCCAGGTTCCACACCCCGCCACCGATGATTTCTGTCAAGTAGCCGTACTTCGCTTCAATCTCCCGCATGCTCATAAACTCTGTTGTACCGCCAAGAGCGTCGCCTACAGCAACTCCGTACATTCCGCCCTTGATACGGTCGATTAATTTGATTTCCATGCCAACACCTCATATTCTGTTCAATTGAGAAGAGAAACCTAGTAGGTTCATATAAATTATGATTATAACTAAACGGGCCGTTGTTTGCTAACTTCTAACATCACCTACCCGTTACCTTAGCACAAAGGCTGCCAGATCGATCTGCAGGCAGCCTTTGCTTGTCGTTTATTGAGCTATAAAGGTATGTTCAGAAAAACAAGACAATTCCTCGAAGCCATTTTTCTTGTAAAATCTGATGGCTCCGGAATTTGATTTTGCAACTCGCAGGCAGACTTTCTTTATTTCTTTCTGTTTAATCAAATGTCTTATACAGAGAGCTAATACTGCATTTCCATACCCTCGGTTTTGAAACTCTGGTGAAATAACAAGATCACGGATATAGTTCCCAGCAATAATATAGGCCCCTACCAATCTGTTCTCGATCCAGAAGGAGCGACACTCATCCTCTAGAGTTCTACTATGTAGCATCGATCGGAAAGTCTCGGAATCCTTCGAATGCCAATCGGTTTGCCAACCATTTTCCTTATTTAGTTGGTAATAGCCTTGTTCGAATAATGTAATGAAATCCCCTAGCATCCAATCCTCAAAGTTCTTCTCGATGAATTCAGTCTTTGGGGCGACTGGAATATCCTCTTTAGCGTAAAATAGATGGTACCCCTCTATGTCCAGTTTAAAGCCCATTTTTCTAACAAACTCTATTACATTTGTATTTCTCCCATAAATATTAAAACATAGCTCTTTATCTCCACTCACAATATAAGGCTGGATCTTTTGATAGATTAACCCCATTAAAGTTTTATCATCTAAATCATTAGTAAATGAAACATAAGCAATATTACACTCATTGTTGCTAGCCACGCAAAATACACCGTTATTTTCCGCAGATTCTTCGAAGTGATATATGATCAGCTCGTTATTGTTCATCGCGATTTCCACAAAGTCTCTTGCACCAGGAGAGATTCTCTCAACCAGCTTTAGGATCTCTTCTCTCTTTTCGATTTGCATGCGGAAGATGCCTCCCTCAAATTAATATTTCGGTCATCTGCCCTAGAATCCAATGAGTATATTTTACTAAATGTTACCTCCATACGCCAAGCCCATAACTGATCTAGCAAGATGAATTGGAATGAATCGGCAAAATGTTGTACGTTATACAACATTGTTTATCATAACGCCAACGCAGTATGTCCTAATTCCTTTTCGTTAATAAAAACGCAAAAAATCCTTCCCCGGATATACGTACCGGGAAAGGAATGCAGCTTAGATAATTTTTTTAGAATATTATGTTTTTGAATAAGTCTCCGAATTTATCGTTCCCCGAGTTACATTGATGTTATAGTAGGTGTTTATTTTCATAACCTTCAGGAAAAGGACCAGAGCATCTTCATCATAAGAAGTTGGCGCCTTGAATGTGAAGTTTCCTTGCTCGTCCGCCGTGACCTCGAACTCATGAAGCGCTTCTACCTTTCCGGTTTCAGGATTCTTTTTTTGCACCAGCAAGGTATGGGTTTCCCCGGCAATGTTCTGAAATTTCCCATCCACTATCAAGATCCCTTCAGATGTATACTCTGCGGTAATCGATCGGTCTTCCAGCTTGTCAGGCTTTTTATAATATTCATTAATAGGCATCTTAGGCAGCGCCTCATCCGGCGTTATGGACTGAGGTCGACCTTTTATCTCCTTGAGCTTGGGCTGGAGATAGTGCAGCATCGCGGCTGCGTCCGCGCGGGTCATCTTTTTATACGCTTCAAAGCCCTGAATAGATCTCGAAGTAACTCCACGGACATAGTCCATGGCGAGCACGTACTGCACCGTTTCGGTGAAATTTTTTCCGTCTGCCGCGGTGATGATATCCGCTGCCTTCTCACGTGTCATGGCTTGGCTCCGGTTTTTTACATCGCTGACCCCAGCTAGAGGGATATTTCGGCTCTTGGCGATCTGGTAGGCTCCTTCGGCCCAGTGCGTGGCTTTAGCAGGCTTGTAGGCGTCATAATGGATGTTTAGCATTTTCAGGAACATGATCCAAAACTCCGCCTCGCTAACCGTCTTGTCAGGCTTGAAGGTCCCGTCGGCATAACCGGACATTACTCCGGTATTCAGCGCCCATTCGATCGATGTCTGTTGTTCATGTCCCTTAATATCAACAAACGCTGCTGAATTGGAAGCAGGGTATTTTTTGGTCTTAAGCTTGTCCAGAACAGTGACCTTGATATCGGTGTTATACCCACTGCTTGTACGTACTGTAACGGTATAGCTACCCGCTTTATTTCCGGTTACCACCCCACCGGATGTGATGGTCAGGCCAGCATCTTTGCTGCTTGAAAATACAAGACCGGGCGGGTTGACTTGAGTCGTCCTGTCATCGTAACGGCCATGAATGACGAGCTGTTCAGGGCTTCCGGTGTTGATCACAAGCTCCGGATAAAGCGCATAGGTCGATTGCAGCTCGCGTCCCTTCCCGGTTGTAAACGACCAGGTTCGGTTCAGCTTTTTACCGGAGCCAGTAAGTACAGCTTCCACAGAAACGGTATAGGTGTGATAGCCCTGCAATATTTCTTTTGGATAGAGAAAAATCGTTCTGCTGTGGCTTAGCTCATGGTAGTAGGGAACAACATTCCCCTTTTCATCCGTAATAACAGCCTGGTACGAAGCAACATTCTCATCCGCCGTGGCAGAGATTATCACACCCGAGTAATCGATCCCAAACTGCTGCAGAGGATTCGGAATTTCATGCCCATAAAATCCAACCCCTGAGCCAGTCATTCCATCATAAGGATAGACCGAAAGGCCGGTTGCGGTCGGAGAGATGTTTAGAAACTCGCCTACCACATTAACAACAGCAGTGCCGTCAACCAAGCCGATGCCGATTACCTGGTACTGGGGATCCATAATAATTCTGCGATGGTAAGCGGTGTTCAGCCATTCCTTCATGGCATCCGTGCTGGTCTTCTTTTGAAAGCCCATCACCTCGCCTGCTGCACCACCATACCGGGTCTTATAACTATATCCGGCGGCTTTAATACGGTCTGACACGCTGCTGCCTGTAAAGCCTGGCTTTCCTGGCTCCTCCGTATGTGCCTTGAGTGAAACCTTTTCCTCTCTATTCTGATTATAATATGTAGCGTGGGCTACAGCCGCTTGCGTAACATGAGGATCCAACGTTAAAGGCTGGAGTCCAGACTTGAATCGGACTTCATTAAGAAACTGCAGCGCATCCAATTGGTCCTTGGTATACGATGATAAACTTGAATCAGCATAGGCAACGAATGAGTTTGCTGTCAGAACGCCTGATGCACCGCTAAACAGAATGCAGAGAATTAACGTTTTGACCAGCCACCTTGACCAGGTATCTCTCCCGTTTAATCTTGAAACCATCGAACAATCATCTCCTCTAATTTTGAACAGTCCAGATACTCCCATTTCGTATAGATATTTTATCGGTTTTCTTTCTTTTGAAATTAAGGAACTAAAAGATCTTACCGTCTCATACTTCGACCTGAATTAGATTTGGGCTTGAAACAAACATAAGCGAATGCTAATATAAGTTGACAATAATATAAGTGGCGGTGAATATATGTCAGACTCTATCCTTCATCTCTCTTCCAAATTAAAAGTAATTGGAGATCCTACCCGTTTGACCATAGTCGCATTTTTAAGCGTACAGGAACTGTGTGTATGCGATTTGGTAGCACTGCTGGGATTGTCACAGCCTGCTATTAGCCAGCATTTAAAGAAACTTAAGCAGGCCAATATCATCACAGAGCGTAAAGAGGGCACTTGGGTACATGTACGCCTCAATAGCGACTTGGAGCCCTATTTAACAGGGATCGTTCAAGCTCTTCCCTCTCAAAGCCAAGTTGTAGAAGCCTATCAAAAAAACAAGTGCACCACGTGTTCATAAATTCATATAAAGGTGGTCATCAAGATGAATCCAAACAAAAAGATTATTTACTTTCTCTGCACAGGCAACTCTTGCCGAAGCCAAATGGCAGATGGCTTTGCCAAACTATACTTAAGCAATGAATGGGATGTTTACTCTGCTGGCATTGAAGCTCACGGAGTTAATCCGAAAGCGATCGAAGCGATGAAAGAGATTGGCATCGATATTTCGAATCATACTTCAGATGTGATCGATTCTCAGCTATTGCAACGAGCAGACCTCGTTATAACACTCTGCGGACACGCAAATGACGTTTGTCCAGCAACGCCACATAATAAAGAACGCGTCCATTGGGGGTTTGACGATCCAGCTAAGGCTGAAGGAACGGAAGAAGAAAAATGGGCATTTTTCCAACGCGTTCGTGATGAAATTGGGGCAAGAATTAAGCTGTTTGCCGATACAGGCAAGTAAACATTGAGGAGATGAATACAGGTGGATAAAGTTACGAAGCGTCTCTCCTTCCTCGATCGATATTTAACCATTTGGATATTTGCCGCTATGCTGCTCGGGATCGGCATCGGCTACGTATCGCCGCAATTTACGGAAGGATTGAATAAGTTCCAAATTGGTACGACTTCCATACCCATTGCGGCTGGACTGATCATCATGATGTATCCGCCACTTGCTAAGGTGCGGTATGAAGAGATGTGGCGAGTGTTCAAAGATTGGAAGGTACTTCTGCTCTCCCTGGTGCAAAACTGGGTGATCGGTCCTGTACTAATGTTTATCCTCGCGATTGTTTTCTTGAGCGATTACCCCGACTATATGGTCGGACTTATCATGATTGGACTTGCACGTTGTATCGCAATGGTCATCGTATGGAACGATCTTGCGAAAGGAGACAGCGAATACACTGCGGGTCTTGTTGCTTTCAACTCCATTTTTCAGATCCTGTTCTACTCGGTATTCACTTATGTGTTTGTTACTGTTCTTCCAAAATGGTTTGGCTTAGAAGGCATGGTCGTAGATATTTCCATGGGACAGATTGCCGAAAGCGTATTGATTTATCTGGGTATACCTTTTTTAGCTGGATTCCTAACCCGATTTTTATTGGTCAAGCGCAAGGGCCGCGATTGGTACGAGAAGACGTTTATTCCGAAAATCAGTCCTCTAACCTTAATCGCCTTATTGTTCACCATTGTCATCATGTTCTCGATTAAAGGCGATAAGATTTTGGAGCTGCCAATGGATGTCGTCCGTATCGCCATTCCATTATTGATTTACTTTGTGGTCATGTTCTTTGCTTCATTCTTTTTGTCAAAACGTGCTGGAGCCAGTTACGAGGTCAGCACATCATTAGCGTTTACCGCAGGAAGCAACAACTTTGAATTGGCTATTGCGGTTGCTGTTGGCGTCTTCGGCATCCACTCAGGTGCTGCATTTGCTGCTGTCATCGGACCGCTCGTAGAAGTCCCCGTTATGATTGGCTTAGTGAATGTTGCACTGTGGATGAAACGTAAATATTTCGCTTAATCAAAGTAAACAAAAGGAGCCTTTTCAGGCCCCTTTTGTTGTGTATTCAACCTTACTTTTTCGCTTGAATGATTGCGGAAACGATAAATTGATCAATATCTGCTCCAGGAAGCCACTCTCTAATATAGAGCTTGGATTCATCTTTTGCCGTGATGCTTATATCATTGAAGCCTGCTTTCTGTAGCAAGCTTTCAAGTTCCTCTATCGAAGACGCTCCTGAAATGCATCCGGAATATGTAGCATCGATGTCTGCACGAATCTCAGGTGGCATCTCCGCTGTCATGACCACGTCAGAAATCGCAAGTCGACCGCCTGACTTCAAGACACGATATGCTTCTTGAAATACCTGCTGTTTATCCGGAGATAAGTTAATAACACAGTTTGACATAATCACATCAACGGTATCATTCGCCACAGGCAAATGCTCGATTTCTCCGAGACGGAAGTCGGTATTGGTAAATTGCCCTTTAGATGAATTCTGACGAGCTTTAGTGACCATTTCAGGCGTCATATCAACCCCGATTATGAGACCTTCTGGTCCGACTTGGCGTGACGCTAAAAAGCAGTCAAAGCCTGCACCGCTGCCTAAGTCGAGAACAACTTCTCCAGGCTTAAGTGCTGCGATAGCTTGCGGATTACCACACCCGAGTCCTAAGTTCGCTCCTTGCGGCACAGAAGCTAGTTCCTCAGTAGAATAGCCCATTTTGGCTGACATCTCATCAAAGTCCACGGGTTCACTTGAGCCACAACAGCTTGATTTAATCGCAATCTCTTTGATAGCTACTTGCTTATAGCGACCACGTACATTGTTGCGGATTGTATCTTTCTGAATGTTCTCCATGTCTTAATCTCTCCTTACTTATCTTCTACAGTCACATTGCAACATGTTGTTTCTTGCTTTAATGAAGGAAGATGCTCTAATACTGCTTGCATATATGGTTTGTCTTCCAAGGTAAGAGCATAGTAAATCCATTGACCTCTTCTAGTTTCGCTTACCATACCTGCTGCCTTTAACTTTCTTAGATGCTGACTTACATTAGGCTGTGTCGTTTGCAGATAATCCACGATTTCACAAACGCATAATTCAGACTGTCCTTTCAACAAAGAGATGATACTCAATCTCGTTTTATCCCCAAGCAGCTTAAATACATCAGACATTTCATATATTCGTGTTGTCATGTAAATATCAATCCTCTCTATCCTAACGAATATAAGTATATAATTAATCAATTATATATTCAAGAATAAAATCCTCTTTCGAGGATCACAACAATTTCTCCATGATCATGACATCTATAGGCTTTCCGTCTAATATGCCTTGTTTTTCGAAAATGCCGACTTCGCGATAATCTGACTTTCGATACAGACCTTGTCCCAATTGGTTAAAAGCGAAGGTAAATAGAACGATCTTATAAAACTCATTGCGACGAGCTACCACTTCAAGCTGTTGCAGTAATTGTTGACCGATTCCTTTGCCACGAACATCTCGAGCAATATATATTGAGAGATCCGCAACACCCTTGTATGCACAACGGTGGGAATAACGATTAAGGGAAGCCCAACCACATACAACACCATCTACTTCAGCTACTAAAACAGCAAATCGTTCTCCGTGGTCGGCGAACCAATTCATCATATATGAAGCATCTTTTAGATCTTCTTCAAGTGTTGCTATACGATCCTCAATCCCCTGGTTGTAAATGTTCAAAATGGCCACTAGATCGTTCTTAGTAGCATTTCTTATAGATACTTCCATCGTTACTCCCCCATTTATTTAAGGCTATTAAATTGCTTATACTCTAGTGTTAATAATTCCATAATGAATAAGGTCTTCAAATTTATTTTCTTTATATATATGCTGTAAGAGAACACCTTCTTGCACCATGCCAGATTTTTGCATAACCCGACCAGATCCGGGATTGGAAGCAAAGTGCCTTGCATATACCCTGTGGTATTGCTTTTCTGAAAATGCAATCTCAATGACTGCTTTTACTGCTTCAGTTGCATATCCTTTACCCCAGTATTCCTCACCTATCCAATATCCAAGTTCACCATTTCTATGTGATTGATTATTTGTCAGTCCTATAGCTCCATAAAGCTCATTTGTACTCTTATCCGTAATGGCAAACGATCTATTATTGTTAAGATTATCTTCATGTGTTTGAATCCATGATATTGCACAATCAATGGGATATGGATACGGCAGCGTCAATGTACTTTTGTAGATATTATAATTATTGCAGAGCTCACAGACACGTTGTGCATCAGATAATTCAAATGGTCTTAAGATCAATCTTTCGGTAGTGATAGTTCTTTTATCTTGATTGTACATTGTTTTACCCCCCGTTGAATGTTCTTGATATAGCGTGTCACATATTATAAATGGCTAATAATGGACTTGTCAAAGTCATTTGTTGTGATCGCCTTTTCATAGGTCAACATACGTACGGATTGGTTCATTTTCTAGAAAAGATGTCTTTAATTGAACCTATAAATGCAGGATGATCAAGAATACGACATTGATAATACCCGCTCCTTTTTTACTAAAATAGTAAAGAGAGCTGTTCAATTGAACAACTCTCTTACTCATTTAGATGGATTATCTTTTTTTCGTGTAGCATCAACTAGCATTATCTAATGAATTTTGTTCTCTTAAGTCTTCGAAATTCTTCTTATCTACATTATAAGTATCTTCCTTTATGAGACCAGCTTTATATTGAGCATCTAAAAACCGCAGCTCTTCGCTCCATATTTTATCAGTTAAATGAAGATAATGTTCACGTTGCTCTGCTGTTAAGTCATCCAGACTTATCGGTTCTTTATTTGGATCTTTTGTATTATCAACAAGAATTCCATAATCGAGTTCTAAATTCTCTAATTGTTTATGCAGCTCATCTAATTGGTTTCTTTGTTTTTTCAGCGAATCCACTTCCGAGCTTGTAATACTAGGATTAATTGTTTTGCTATACGCTAGCTCCTCTTTGGAGAGTTCAGTGTTTGTACTTGGATTTGCAAATGTATAAGTAGATACTCCGATTGCCATAACGACAGCTAGTGTTGTGATAATTACTTTTTTCATATAAATTCGTTCCTTCCATTGTTAGATATGAAATAACGTTCGTTCAATCAACTGCTATGATTGTGTCATTTCCGTAAATCTTCTTTCAATCACATCCAATTCAAATGAACTACATACTCTACAGTTCTCTTTATCTAGAATTCTATAATGTTGTGATAGTACATTTTGTTGAATTTTAAAACCGTCTAACTCTCTCAGTTCGCGCCACCATACTTTCCCCCCAAGAGTCCTTGGGAAGCTATTAGTGTAATGTTTAAAAGCGATTGTCTTAATAATTTCGTTAACATCATCCCCGAACGTCATCTGGATGATCTCACTGTGTTCAAACACCGTTGCGACACAAACAGCACCTGCCCATGTAAGGGTGCTCCTGCCTTTTTCGATTTCTACTAGTGTTTTCTTTGATAAACCGATCATTTCAGACATTTTGTCCTGCGATAAATCATTCTCAATACGGATGAGCTTTAATTTAGCATTTACCAGTTTGATAAATTCTGTCTTATCCATACAATCTCCCTTCTCAACACAGTGTAATATTACACTATAATGGAGTTATCGTCAATATTGGTGTATTATTTCTTTGTTATATCTTTCAGATTTAGTCCATAACGGAAATGGAGCTGTCAAACGAGGGATAGCTCCTTTCAATTTCTTGTATCACACTATGCTGCTTAATTTACATCGTCGTATCGTTATATTTAGATCCCCGCCCAGACATCCTTAGCCAATCGACCTTCGTCTTGAAGTCGCTCTAACCAAGCTGCCGATTCCTGCTCGTTTACATCATGAACATTTTCATAGGCCCGCTTCAGCGTTGCTTCCACATCTGGCGCCATTCTGCTGCCATCACCACAAATATAGAGGTGTCCGCCTTGATCGAGCATCTCAATTAACTGCTTTGCGTCCCGCTCCATCAGATGCTGCACATACGTCTTCGGCTCGCCTTCTTTTCGAGATATTGCAGTATGAAGCGTTACTACCCCGTCACGGACATATTGCGCTAATTCGTCACGGTAAATATAATCGAGCTCGTTGCGACAGCCGAAGTACAAATGTGCAGGACCAAGCTGCTGACCTTCCGCCTGCATGGCGCGCCGCGCCTGAAGGAAGCCGCGGAACGGTGCTACACCTGTGCCTGGTCCCACCATGATGATCGGTGTTGCCGCACTCTCCGGCAGTTGGAAGTTTGATTCTGGGGTGCGTATAAAGATGTCAATGGAATCACCTTGCTGACATTCAGCTAGGTAGTTCGAAGCTACGCCTCGATATTCGCCCGTTCCGCTCCATGCAGGACCGCGGACAACACCTACGGTTATGCTTGCCTGCTCAGATCGAACACGAGGAGAGCTGGATATTGAATAGTATCTTGCCTTCAGCGGCGGGAGCAGCTCGAGAAATCGTTCAAACGGCATTTCACATGCCTCATACCGCTCTAATAGGTCCAGCATCGTCACCCGCTTCTTCTGCACATCAGCCTTATAAGTATCTTCCTCCAACAAGGCCTCAAGCTCACGCTTATGCGGAGGACATACTGTGTAAGATGCAAGCTCGCGCAGCTGGGCGCGACTAGCGGATTCCTGAAGCTCTACACTATGAGTGAGCAGTTCAAATAAGCTGACAGGTCTCCCCAATGGAAGATGTGCCGCACTTCTTCCCGCTGCACTTAGAATCAGATGGTCGTTGCCATTGAGTCGGAAACGACGCAGTACTCTTTCAACCATGCCTTTCCGATTATGAGGCAGAACTCCGATATGATCCCCCTCACTGTAGCTAACTCCATCTGGAAGGACAATCTCAATGTGACGAGTGCTGCGCTCACTATCTGGGCTTTGAAGCTCACGATTGTCAACAATCTTTGCATTGAATGCTTCGTAGTATTCTACCAATGGAGTACCAGCAATGCTGGTGACGAATTGTACCGTAAGGTTGTTCGTTTCCTTTACAACTTCCTCATTCACTTGCAACCCGGTGCTGCCATGACATCCGCTCTTAGCTGCTTCTGCCATTGTTCAAGTTGCAGTTCAAAGTCACCGCTCGCATCTCCTTCACCGAACGAAGTAAGACGAATCGCGCCCTTGGCTGCAAGCTGCTCGTCGATAAAGCGCGGTATTGCTTGATAAGTGCTAGCCCAATTATGATCCCCGCACCCGAAGACGGCATAGCGTACCCCTTCGCACTCTGAACCATCTGCTTGCTGAAGCCATTCCACGAATTCGTATGCATTGCTTGGAGGTTTGCCGTTGTAAGAGGCAGTTACAATAAGCACAATGCCTTCCTTCGGAAGCTTTGCTGTCCAAGCATTAAGCGGTGCAATCTCTGTCCGAAAGCCCTGATAGCGAGCCACATCCGCTATGGATCTCGCGATTCCTTCAGCTGTGCCAAGGTTGGATCCATACAAGACGAGCAACGGCGTATCATGTGCCTCTACCCGATTGGGTGATACAGCGGTCTCTTTATCCTTAGATGAGGGTGCTGCAGATGCAGCACTTGGAACAGCTCCAACTAACACCCCTTGATCGCCTCGAGGACGAACGCGAATCGTGAAGTCATCCGGCTTCAGCGTTAACGCTTCATTTACTTTTAGCTGATAGTTCGTATAGTCGATAATCTCAAAATGCTTTAATATCATCCCCAGTACAAGCACCGCTTCTTGCATCGCAAATTGTTGACCTATGCAGGCTCGTTGCCCATTTCCAAACGGTTTATACGCATGATGCGGTATTTGACTTCTATCTTCAAATCGTTCAGGGCGAAACTCATCAACGTCATCCCCCCATACCTCGCGATCCCTATGAAGAATAGGAGTCAATACATTGACACTGTCCCCTTTCATCATGGGATATCGTCCTCCCAGCATCGTGTCCTTCTTCGCATAGAGCGCAAACGCAGGAGCTGTTGGCCATAAGCGCAACGATTCTTCGAGTATCATACGAATGTAGGCAAGCTCACGTACCTGCGTGTATGATGGTATCGGATCAACTAGGATACGATCTACTTCCTCATACGCCTTACTCAACTTGTCAGGGTGTTTCAGCAGATAATAAAATGCGAACGATAACAATCCACTTGTCGTTTCATGCCCTGCGATGAGAAAGGTGATAATCTGGTAACGAATATTTTCATCGTCCAACCCTTCGCCTGTGTTCGGATCCTTGCTATTCAGCATATGTGCCAACAAGTCATTGACGCCGGATTGCCCTTCCTCTTTCCGTTCTGCAATTATTTTGTCGACAAGCGAGTACATCATCTGAATATCATGTTGAAATTGTCGCTTCGTGATGACCATCAGCTTATCTTGGATGCCAAGCCGCTGCAATTGACTCATGGCTTCATCTAATGCGCGCGTCATACTAGTGATAAACGGATGAGGTTGTTCCCGATAGAAGCTGTTAAATCGATAGTTGAAGCCGCAAAGGCCAATTGTATCCAAGGTTAGACGCGTCATATCCTCAGGCACGTTGATACTTTCATCTGGATTTAATCGCTGCCATTTCTGAATGAGCTGAACGGCAATGTCGACCATCTTATCATGATAGCCGCGCATCGCCATCTGACTGAAGCTCGGCAGCAAAATATTATGCGCCTTCTGCCAGTTCGATTCGGTTGTCGCACTCGTGAACAAACCGTCTCCGGTAAAAGTTCTTACTTTTTGCAGCGGTGCCCATACCCTTTTATCAAAGCGTGTTTCATCACAGGCATCTTCAACGAGCTCATGACCTGAAATATACACTTCACTTCTTCCCCCTGGCAAATCCAAACGGAATATAGAACCGTATTCCTCAGCTAAACGCATTAAGGACTGTACAGGTGTTTCGAGGTTGAGCTGAGGCAAATTGCCCAATGGACCGAACGACTTCGGCTGCGGGATATGTGGTTGTGACATGCGTTCCAATCCTTCCTGTTCAAATAGTTAGTTCGATGTTTAAGACAATTTTTCTATTTATGTTACTATTTGAGCAGAGACCATAAAATATCCAATGTTTCATCAATTTCAGACAGATGTGTTCATTTTTATAAAATGGAAACAAAGAGCTTATTTCATTAAACTGCTCGATAAATAAGAAAAGGTAGCCGATCACAAAATGCCGGCTACCTTCAAATATTTTTATTAAGCTATTGTTCCTACTAGGTTAAGAATGAACTGAATAATTAAAGGCATCCAAAGATACTATTGAACCTGATTAGCTAAGTCTATTAGGTCGGACTCATCTAATTTATACTCACCTAACTGATCAAGATTTCCGTTGATATAATAAACAAATCGAGCCAAAAATCCATTTTCACTTTCCCACCAAATTGATTGGCTGGTCTCGTCCTCTTCGTAATATACTTGTTCCCCATTTTCAAGTTCAAAAGGTTTTTTGCCTTGCTCAGATATTTTCTCTGGTTCATCAATAACCTTGCTCAAGATATATCTTATTTCTTGCGTGGTCTGCTTGTTTTTATAAGACGGATTGTAATATGAAGTGCGACAGCTAAAAAAATAAGCCCATGAATGGATTCGTGTAAAATGGAAGTTACCACA